>JBAZVY010000129.1:0-1538 GCA_041660645.1 Elusimicrobiota bacterium
GGGCTTATTACGACAATTCCGGCGGCCTGCTCGTGGATTTCAGCGTGTCCGGGGCCACCACCGGAGCCATAGGCGGACAGGTATTCTACACCGGCTCCGGCACCGGCGCCCTGGACGTGGTCGCCAACCTGAAGAACTGGGATGCCTTGACGCCCCAGGCTACCGCGACCTTGACGTTGGCGGGCGGAGCCACGGCCTATCCCTACGTCATCGGAAATCTGAACCCGGGGCGATATGTGGTCACGGCCCAGGTCCGCAGCAATCCGGTGCAATCCGGGCGCAGCACGGAAAAGGACGGCATCGAAGTGGTGGTGGGCAGCACCGTGACTACGGCCGTAGCCGTGGCCCTGAGCTCCTGCGCCGCGTTCGGTTCCGTGGCCTATGGCGGCACGCTCACGCAAGGCGTATATCGGGTATTTGCCGCCACCAGCCCGGATATGGAAAATGCCCTGTTCGTGGGCGCCGCGACCATGACCTCGGCCGGCGCTTTCACCATGAACGATCTGCCTATCCCCAACACCTTCTACTTCTTGGGCTTTTTGGACGGCAACTACAACAACGAGCCGGACGGCCCGGAGCCGTTGGGCTATTACGGCAGCACTGATCCGCGCCGGGGCATAAGCGATTTCAATCTGGGCATGACCGGGGTATATGCCTCGGTGAACGGCATCGTGATCACGGGCGTGAACATGACGTTCGTGGACAACGGAGCGGTCACCGGCAATGTGAGCCTGCCCGGCGGGGCGCAGGGCCAGGTGATTATCTCCGGCATCCGCGGCACGGCGCTGGAGAACCGGCAGAGCGTGCGGATATACGGCGCGGGCATGCAGACTTTGTGGTATTCCTTGGGCTTGCTGCGGCCGGCTACGGATTATTCCATATTCGCCTTCTTGGACCGCAACAGCAACGGGAACCTGGACGCCGGGGAGGAAGCCTTCACCTCGCCCGCCAACATCGCCGTGCCTTCCGGAGGCCAGGCCACTTATAATTTCAATCTTCTGTCCGCGTCCTCGCCTTCCGCGGTAGCCGGTTTCTCCGGAGTGGGCCAGGCCGGGCAGGTATATTTCCAGTGGAGCCCGGCCGCCGGAGCCGCGCAGTACCGATTGTCGAGTTCCACGGCCGGCGTCCTGGCCGTGTCCTCCAATACGTATTACTTCGACGTCTTATCGGACAATACCTCGTCTCAGATCCGGGCCGTGGCCGCGGTCAATATCAACGGCGTCGGTTCTTCGACCACGCTGGCCGCGGTGTATTCCCTGGCCGCGGCTCCGGCCCTCAGCACGGCTGCCGTGTACATGACGTCCGTGACTCTGGCCGTGAGCGCCGCCAACCCGGACGGCACCCAGTATCTATTCTATCGCAGCACGGACCCGGCCAAGAACGGCGCCGCGTTCCTGCAGAGCTCGGCGGCCAGCGTCTCCGACCAGGGCTTGGCTCCGGCTACTACGTACTATTGGCGGGCCCTGGCGGTCAACGGCAACGGCATCTATTCCGGGTTCGGCAGCCAGGCCTCCACCCGGACCCCGGCCACGGCCGGT
>JBAZVY010000129.1:1548-7449 GCA_041660645.1 Elusimicrobiota bacterium
GGGCTGCTTTACTATGCGGGCAGCCAGACCGGCAGCATCGTGGTCCAAGCCTTCACTACCCATACCTTCACCGGGGTTTCGAGCCGGACCGTGCTCATGCCCAACATGGCGGCGCAGCCCTACTTCCTGCCCCTAGCCGGCAATGCGACCTATTTCGTGCGCGCTTTCGTGGACTACAACGGCGACTTGGTCCGGCAGTCTTCCGAGGCCGCGGGCAGCTTCAATACCGCCGCCGCGCCGCACCCCATAGCCCTGCTCGCCGGTCCGGCTACGGGCTATGATTTCAGCATAGCCGCCGACACCGTGGCGCCGGCTATCCCGGCCGGGCTTAAGGCCACGCCCGGATTGCGCCTGGTGACCTTGTCTTGGGGCGGGGTGCTGCGCAACGCGGACGGCTCCAATATAACGGACTTGGCCGGCTATATCGTGCAGCGCACGACCGTGATCGGGGCCAATCCGGCTTGGACGAGCCTGTTCAGCGCGCCGCTGAGCACCACGGTGTATCGCGACTACTCGCCCCTGCCGTGGGTATACAACTATTACCGCGTGCTGGCCGTAGATATCGGCAACAACCAGTCCTGGCCCTCGGGTTCCATCCAGGCCCTGCCTTCCCAGGGCGGCGCCATCAATGGGACGGTGGCGCTTTATACCGCTCAGAGCAACGGCCAACTGCGGGTCCGGCTCTCCACCGCGCCCGCTCCGAATTCGCCGTTCCTGTACGAGAGCGTGGTCAGCAGTTTCAGCTTCACCGGGCTGGATGACAACAGCACGGGCTACTTCCTGCGCGCGTTCTTGGATTCCAACAATGACGGCAATATGGATACCCTGATCGATCCGTCCGGGGCGTTCGGGGGGCTTAATTCCGCTTATCCTATCCCGGTCTGGAACGCAGGCATGGTCCCCAACGTCAATGTCGCGCTCTGCGACCGGATCCGCATAGCGGTGAGTTCGCCTTTGGCCGGGGCCCTGGCCTCGTCCGACTGCCCGGCCTTGGATAAGGGCCCGGGCTATTACGCGGATCTATATGCCTTCCCGGTAGGCGACGGGTCCGCCGGGTCCTTGGGCTGGGGTTCTCAGATACGCATCAAGATGTGGGCTCAAGGTACGGCCTACGACACGGAACTGATCCTGCTGGCCCCCGACGGGACCCTGGCCGCGCGCGACAACCGCTTGGGCGGCGCCGTGCTGGTGGCCACTGTGACCCAGCGCGGAGTTTATCTGGTAGAGGCCACGTCTTATAACCCGGGCCCGGCCGGGCCGTACAGCATAGCCCTAGACATCAACGGCGGGTTCTCCGGAGTGGTCAAGGGATCCGTGGCTTACAGCGGCGCGCAGGCCGGGGCCGTGAAGGTCCAACTGTTCAACAGCCCGGATGCCGCGGCCTTGCCCATCCAGGTCTTGACCATGCCGGCGTTCATCTCTCCGGCTTACTTCGAGTTCCCGGGTCTGGTGGATGGGGCTTATTATGTGCGCGCCTACCGGGACGCCAACGCCAACCTGGTGCGCGACCCGGGCGAAGCCGCGGGCGCCTTCGGGGTGTCGCTCAGCTCTCCTTCCGCGGTGGCCGTGACCGGCGGCATATCCAACCAGGCCGCGGGCGTGACCGTGACCATGACCGACCCGGCGGTAGGCGCGGTCAAGGGCGGCGTGCTCTATGACGGCGCTCAGCCCGGGTCCCTGCGCGTGGAGATCGGCCGCTGCGCCAGCGGCGCCTCGACCTGCGATGAGATGCGCGAGCTCGCGGTCTCCGCCGTGACTTCCACCGGCGCGGCCAACTCTTACTTCATCGGGTTCCTGCCTCCGGCCACTAATTATTATCTGCGCGCTTTCGTGGACTCCAACGACAGTAAGAGCCCGGACGTCTTGGAGCCGAAGGCTTCTTCCGGACCGGTCACGGTCGTGGCCGGCTCCTCGATCACGATCAGCCTCATACTGCGCGACCCCGGCTCCGGTTCCGCGGGCGACGGCACTCTGCGCGGGACCGCGGGCTATGCCGGGACCAAGACCGGCAGCATAATGATCGGGTTCTCGCGCACTTCCAATTTCAGCTTCATGGACTACACCGTGGTCATGGCCACCACCGGGGCATTCATCAAGCCCGGCGTGTTGGGCGGCGCCACTTATTACATGGCCGGGTTCATCGACGTCAACGGCAACGGCAACCCGGATGATATCACGGGCGAGCCGACCAATGTGGGCGCGCCCGAAGGCTTCTCCGGGGCCGCGGATTACTCCAACCCGCCGGCCATATACGTGCCGCTCTCCGGAGCCACCACCGCCAACATCACCTTCTCGGATCCTCCCACCGGCGAGCTCCGCGGCCGGGTCACTTATTCCGGCTCCGCGCCCTGGGATAAGCGCCTGGTGATCCAGGCTTGGATCCCGGGCAGCTCCGGGGCTAATTCCAGCCGGCAGATATTCATCCCGCGGCAAGCCGGGATCAACGATTACGATTATGCCATGCGCTTCTTGAACGCGTCCCCGAGCTACCTGGTCAACGCATTCGTGGATTCCAACAGCAACGACCGTTCGGATTACGGCGAGCCCATGGGCAACTACGGCCCTTGCTACGCCGCCGGGTCCTGCGGCAGCCCGGTGGCGGTGTCCTCCGGGCCTAATACCTATCCCGCTTACGGCATCGATTTCGCGGTCAGCGACCCGGGCAGCTTCGGCAGCGGCATGAACGGCGGCCGCATCCGCGGCGATGTCTCGTATATGGGCCTGCAGGACGGCCCCATCGTGGTGCGCTTCTTCGACAACCCGGAATATCGGGGCTTGCCCGTGTATGCCCTCAGCCAGAGCCTGCCGCCCGGGCCCGGCGAGATCGCTTTTGACCAGACCTTGTTGGCTTTCGGCACCTATTACCTGGACGCTTACCGCGGTTACGGCGATTATAATCCGACTTACCATGCCTACGGCCGCCTTAATAACGGCGCCGCGCTCATAGTCTCCCAGTATCAGCCCCAGGCCTGGAGCCAGTACGGCTCCATAACCGATCCGGGCGCGGGCGGCAGCGTCAACGCCTTCACCGGAGATTTCTCGGCTCCGGCCGGGGCCCGGTTCGACGGCGGGGCCACGGACATATCCGCGGTGGTGATCGCCACCGGCTCGTACGTGTATACGATCGGCGTGACCAAGCAGTTCCGCGGCATCCAGACCGTGGCCGTGCGTTATGATCTCAGCGGCGTCATGGTCTCTTCGGCCGCGTTGTATGACGGCGATGAAATATACGGCGTGCCGACCGTGGACGCGGCCACCGGCGCCATGTACCTGGGTTCCGAGGATGAGACCCAGGGGAGCTTCTGGTATTCCACCGGGACTATAAGCAAGTATGACTCCGGGCTGGGCCTGGTCCGCAAGGCGTGGTTCCCGGGGCATGGCCGGATGTCCAGCTTGATGTTCTGGAACGGCTATCTGTACGCGGCCGCAAATGATGCCGGCAATAATTCCAACGTGGACGTGCTCAAGATCGACCCCGATACCTTCGTGACCGTGGACACGGGGACGGTCACGTTCCCGGGCTTGACGGACTTGTACCCGGATACTCTTTCTCTAGGCTTGGACAGCGCCGGCAACGTATATTTTTATACCGTCATGGAGAAGGACGGGGACTTGAAGTTCCATTTCTTGGTCAAGATGGCCGCGGATCTTGATTCCTACCAGAAGGCCGACATCACCGGGACGAGCTTCCCCAGAAATTATGGGGGCAATCTGGCGGTGGCTCCGTCCGGGGACGTGTACCTGAGCGGAACCCCGGCGGCTGCCGATGCGGCCGGCGATTTCTACGCCGTGACCTATAAGTTCGATTCCGAGCTGGTGCAGAAGGCTTCCGCCGCCTACACGCCGATCCTCAAGCACTTCTCGGGCGGCATGGGCAATATCGCGGTGGCGCCCGGCTCCGGAGACATCATCCAGGCTTGGGAGACCCCGGCCAATGGCGGCGATTTCGCGGTGCTGCGCTACGACTCCAACCTGGCTTTGATAAGCTCCCGGACCTTCGACGGGCGCAACAATACTCTGGAAGATTTCCCGTTCAGCGTAGCGGTCCGGGATATCAACAACGTGTTCGTGACCGGCGGCGTCAACAACGGCAGCACTTTGGATTTCGCCACGGTCAAGCTGGATATGGCCGCCGTGGGAGCGGTCAGCGCCGCGGGCCAGACCGTGGTCATAACCACGCAGAACGCGACCCGGGCCCTGTGGGGCAGCCTGGTCTACGCCGGTTCGGCCGTCGCCTCCGGCACGGTGCGGGCCATGCTGTTCGGGGCGGACCCGATCAATCCGGGCCAGGAGACCCTGATCCGGTCTTCGACCGCGGCCTTCGGCGCCAGCCGGCCGTATCTGTTCAACAACCTGCAGGCCGGCAATTACCGCATCCAGGCTTTCATCGATCCCAACGAGAACCTGCTGCCGGACGCGGGCGAGCCCGTGGCCCAGACCACGGCCACCGGCGTGTATTTCTCCACCTTCACCCTGGGCAGCTTCAATCTCAGCTTCTGCGACCGTCTCGGCATAGCCTTGGATCAAGAGCTAAGCGGCTCGCTCCAGGCTGGGGACTGCGCGGCCTGGGACCACCAGGGATTCCCGCAGAAACTCTATACTTTCTCCGGACGCCGCGGCCAGCCCGTGACCGTGACGCTCACCGCGGTGGGATTCTACGACAGCTATCTCATGCTCTATGGCCCGGACGGGCGCATCCTGATATCGGATGATGAAGGCGCCGGCGCCGGCAACGCCAAGATCAACAATTTCGTCCTGCCCGCCGACGGCCTCTACGCCATCGCGGCCACGGCCAATGCGGACGTGACCGGCGGCTTCAAGCTGGCGTTGAAGGGCTCGCAAGCCACTTTGGGCTCCATCTCGGGCACGGTCGAGTATCTGGGCAGCCAGGGCGGCAAGATCATGGCCGCGCTGTTCAATTCCCCGAGCTATTCATCGACCGCCTATATCACCGGACAGGTCCTGGCCTCTACCCGCAACTTCACTTTCTCCGGCTTGCCCACTGGGACCACCTATTACCTGGGCGCGTTCGTGGATGTCAACAACAATCTGTCCGCGGATCCGGGCGAAGACGGCAACGATTACGGGTCCACGCCGGATAACGGCTACCAAAAGGCCCCGATATCGCTGCAGAGCGGCCAGAACGTATCCGGCGCCAACATCACGATCTATCCGTCCCTGGCTTCCCACCAGGCCTATTTCACCGGCAATATAATCTATAGCGGCGCCCGATTCGGCACGGTCCGGGTGGAGCTCTGGCCCAGCGCGGACTTCTCGGGCCGACCCGTGGCGGTGCGCGACCTGCCTAACGGCGCCGGGCCCTACGATGCCGCGGCTCCGGGCGGCGTTTCCTACTTCATCCGGGCCTACATGGACTTGAACGGGAACTTCCAGTCGGATCCGGACGAGCCCAAGGGCGTTTACTCGCCCAACAACCAGGGCGCGCAGCCGTTATATGCCGGTCCGAACAGCCAACTCGTCAATGTGGACGTGGTCATCCGCGACCCCTGGGCCGCGAGCTCCGGCCTGGGCGCTTCCGGCGAAGGCTCGGCCGCGATTTCGCCCAACACCGCGGCGGCCGGGGCCCAACTGTTCGTGGCCACCATAACCTATACGGCCGGCGCCAACGGCATCGCCGGCAACGGCAAGGTGGGTTTCGTGGTCCCGCCCGGCTTCGCCTGGCCGCAGTGGGTGGTGGTCACGGCCACCGTAGCCGCGCCCTCTACGGCCACGGTCTCAGCCGTGAGTTTCTCCGGCCAGGGCGCGTTCGTCGCCGTGGATCCGGGCGGGTGGCTTAAGCCCGGAGAGCAGATCCGCTTCGTGTACGACCGGGTCTGGGTGCCTTGCCAGCTGTCCACCGTGGCTTTCTCCGTAGTCAGCGCCCAGAACGACCTGGTCTCC
>JBAZVY010000130.1:0-7397 GCA_041660645.1 Elusimicrobiota bacterium
TGGGGTTCAATACCACTTTGGGCAAGGGCTATCTGTTCCAGGCCGCCAGTTCGGCCTCGCCCGGGGGCACGTATGACGCGGAACTGTCCTGGTACCGCAGCACCGGACGCCTGAGCTTCGTGGTGAGTACGACCGGAGGCACGCGCCAATACGTGCAGGCGGCCAAGTCCTACGCGGACGGGGACTGGCACTTCGTTTCTGCCGTGCTCAATACTACGGGCATGTACCTTTACGTGGACGGCAATCTGGCCGGCAGCGGCACCGGGGTCAACTCGACTACGGCTCAGCTCTACGCCACGGCCGTCTATGCCTGGGTGGGCGCGGCCAACACTCTGGCCACCAACACCGGCGGCAGCGCGGCGTCGCGCTTCTATCCCGGGCTCATGGACGAGGTCCTGATCTCGAGCGTGGCCCTGAGCGCCCCGCAAGCTGCGGCGCAATACGCGCTCACGCTCCAGAGCCACGGCTTGGGCGCGCCCCAGGTGGACGTATCCACCCAGAGCGGGGCCGCGGCCACTTGGGTGCGGCTGTCTACCAACAGCTTCGCCCTGACCGGGACCAAGGGCACGACCTCGGCCCAGACCTGGACCTCGACCATGTCCCTGCAGGCGCCGGTGTTGGTGCAGACCGCTTCGCCCGGGGCCGATACCGACCAGGTCATGTTCCTGGCCTCGTCCCTGGATTCCAACGAGACCACGGTGCAGTTCCGGGTGCTGGTGGATACCACGCCGCCGGCCGCGCCGAGCTTCTCGGCTCTGGCTGCGGCCGCCACTTGCGGTTTGACCGTGGAAGGCCTGTCCGGCTCGGACGCTTTGAGCGGACTTAATGCCGCGCCTTTCCGGGTGCAGGCTTCCACGGACGCGGATTTCGGGGTGGTCAACGCGGACTCGGGCTGGGTGCCGGGGCCGGACTTCACGTTCGCGTCCTTGAACCCCAACACCACCTACTACGTGCGGGCCCGGGTCCGGGACGCGGCCGGGACGCAGGGCAACGCCTCGGCGTACGGCTCCAGCCAGGAACTGGCCACGCTGGCCGTGACCCCGTCCACCCGGACCCCGGCTTTCCTGCAGGTGGCTTTGACCAGCGCTACCCTGGCTTGGTACGCGCTGCCGCCCGCGCCCTCGTCGCGCTCGGCCCAGGGCTACGTGCTGGAGGCCTCGACCGCGGCCGACTTCACGGGCGCGATATTCTCCTCGGCTACCGCGTCCGTGGCCCAGTCCACGCTGACGGCGGCGGGGCTCGATCCCAACACCACGTACTATTTCAGGGCCGGATCGATAAATCAGGCCGGACTGAATAACTACATCAGTCTGGCCGCGGCCTCGACCCGGGCGCAGGCGCCTGTGGCCATGATCCCGCAGATGCTCCAGGTGCATGCGGGCTCAATGACCGCGCGCTGGGCGGCCCGGCCGGTGGAGCCGTCATCCGCAGCCTGCGAGGGCTACCGGCTGGAGGCTTCATCCACTAATTTTGGGGCGAAATCCCCCGGCGGCATCGTGTATTCCTCGGCCACGGCGGATGTCCTGGTCAGCACGCTCGCCATCCCGGGTCTGCATGCCAATACTACTTACTATCTGCGGGTCGCGGCGCTCAATTGGAACGAGGTCCCCAGCTATACGGTATTGTCGGCTACTTCATCCTTATCGCATCCTCCGGCCGGTCCGAATTTCAAAGCCGTCGATATATCCAGCGTATCCGTGGCCTGGGGGACGTTTCCGGCCAGCCCGTCATCCATGACTGCCGAGGGCTACCTTCTTGAAGCCTGTTCGGACGCGGATTTCTTCGGCGACATATTATCCTCTAAGACCGCCGGCGCGGCGCTCAGCACCTTGACCGTATCCGGATTATTCTCGAACACCACGTACTATTTCCGCGTGGCCGCGCTCAACTGGAACGGCGCGGGGAATTATGTTCTGGCCGGCTCGACTTTGACCCGACCCTCCATAGACGTCACGCCGCCGACCGAGGTGACGGATCTGGCCGCTTCCACCGCTTCCGCGTCCGCGGCTTGGCTGCGCTGGAGCGCGCCTGCGGACCTGGGCAACGATCCCTGGAGCGGGACGTACGCGATACAGCACTCCACCTACGCGGGCGAAGTGCAGTATTCGACCACGGACGCGCAGGTGAATTTTTCCACGGCCAACGTGGCCGCGGACAGCGCGCAGTCGCGCTTGGTCTCTGGGCTTATGCCCAATACCACCCATTTTTTCCGCCTTTGGGCCGCGGACTCCCGGCCGAACTGGTCGCCTTTGTCCAACGGCGCCACGGTGGCGACCCTGGCGAATGCGCCGGCCGGGGTGCATTTCGTGTCCGTGAGCACGGGCGGCGCCAGCTTGGGGTGGTGGGCTTTGCCGGCCGCGCCTTCCTCGGCCACGGCCGAGGGGTATCTTCTGGAGGCTTCGTCCACGAATTTCGGGGCGTTATCGCCCGGGGGGCAGGTCTATTCTTCGGCCACGGCCAGGGTCCGGGCCAGCACGCTGACTATAGCCGGGCTCCAGCCCAATACTACTTACTTCTACCGTGCGGCCAGCCTTAATTGGCTGGGCCGGCCTAACTATGCGGCCGTTATCGCGACTTCCACGCTGGCTGATCCGGCGGCCGCGCTTATGCCCGTATTCTTGGCTGTGAACGAGTCTTCGGCTGTGGTCCGCTGGGCGGCTTTGCCGTCCGGGCCGGCATCGGCCACGTGCGAAGGCTATCGGCTGGAGGCTTCGTCCACGGATTTCGGAGCCTTGGCTCCCGGCGGGCTGGTGTACTCCTCGGCCACGGTCCAGGTCCGGGCCAGCACCCTGACGGTATCGGGACTCGACCTAAACACGGCCTATTACTACCGCGTGGGCAGCCTTAATTGGAACGGGACGCCGGACTATGTCGCGCTCTCCGCCACCAGCACCTTGGCGCGCGCGCCGGTGAGCGTGGCCAGCACGTTCACGGCGGCGGCCAACAACTATCTGACCGCGCAATGGTCGGCGGAGGATAATCCGGATTGGACGCAGTACCGTCTGCAGCTTTCCACCGCGCCTGATTTCACGGGCGATATATCGCAGTCCGAGGGCCCGGGCCTGTCCGGGAGCGTCTATGAGCTGCTGCCCAATACGACCTATTATGGACGGGCCGCGGCGGTCAACAACGACGGTCTGGCCACGGTCTTCACCGCGCTGGGCTCGACCGCGACCTTGGCCTCCCAGCCGGCCGCGGCTGACCCGGCCTTCGCCCCGGTCTATGTGGCCAGCTTGACCGTGAGCTTCGACGCGGGTTCTCCGGCTAACCCAGCGGACACGGTCTATGAAGTCCAACTGTCCAGCTACGCTGACTTCAGCGTGGTCTACGCGAGTTCTACGAAGAATCAATACGCCCGTTATATCGGGCTGACTCCCAATACGACTTATTATGCGCAGGTCCGGGCCCGGAACCGGTCCGGGCTTTGGACTAGTTACACGGACATGTCCTCGACCGCTACTTGGGTCGTGGCGCCGGGCCCGGCCGGTTCGGCTTTCAGCGCCATAACGGCCGACGGCTTCATCCTGGAATGGACCTCGGGCACCGCCGCGGCGGGCTATAACCCGGACGGCACCACTTACGCGGCCGAGATATCCACGGCCAGCGATTTTACGGGAACGGTCCTGGAGAGTATAGCGTCCTCCACTCAGACCGCTTTTTCCGGACTGGCCTCGGGCACGTTGTATTACGCGCGGGTGCGGGCCATGAACTATCAGGGCATATATTCCGCGTTCACCTCCTATGGTTCGGCCACTACGCTCAACTCGGCTAAGCCGGCGTTCATCCCGGAATCATTCCTGGTGGCGGATTCTTTGGGCCAGTACCTGTCCCCGGATCTATATACGGACACGACCACGCCCAAGCTCCGGATCCAGGTCCAGTCCAACTATACGCCCGGCCTCTCGGTGGCCGATACCCCGAGCCACTTGGCCTTGTGGCACTTGGACGAAGGCGCGGGCGCGTCTGGCTTGGACGCCAGCCGGCATTCCCGGTCCTTGGCCCTCGGCGGCGCGCCCGCGCCGGGCTGGACCGAGGGCAAGCTGGGCTCGGCCCTGGACTTCGACGGCACGCAGAATTACGCGGTCAGCGCGAACCTGACGCCGTGGCGCGCCTCCGCGGCGGACAGCCAATTCACGGTCAGCCTGTGGTTCAATACCACTTTGGGCAAGGGCTATCTGTTCCAGGCCGCCAGTTCGGCCTCGCCCGGGGGCACGTATGACGCGGAACTGTCCTGGTACCGCAGCACCGGACGCCTGAGCTTCGTGGTGAGTACGACCGGAGGCACGCGCCAATACGTGCAGGCGGCCAAGTCCTACGCGGACGGGGACTGGCACTTCGTTTCTGCCGTGCTCAATACTACGGGCATGTACCTTTACGTGGACGGCAATCTGGCCGGCAGCGGCACCGGGGTCAACTCGACTACGGCTCAGCTCTACGCCACGGCCGTCTATGCCTGGGTGGGCGCGGCCAACACTCTGGCCACCAACACCGGCGGCAGCGCGGCGTCGCGCTTCTATCCCGGGCTCATGGACGAGGTCCTGATCTCGAGCGTGGCCCTGAGCGCCCCGCAAGCTGCGGCGCAATACGCGCTCACGCTCCAGAGCCACGGCTTGGGCGCGCCCCAGGTGGACGTATCCACCCAGAGCGGGGCCGCGGCCACTTGGGTGCGGCTGTCTACCAACAGCTTCGCCCTGACCGGGACCAAGGGCACGACCTCGGCCCAGACCTGGACCTCGACCATGTCCCTGCAGGCGCCGGTGTTGGTGCAGACCGCTTCGCCCGGGGCCGATACCGACCAGGTCATGTTCCTGGCCTCGTCCCTGGATTCCAACGAGACCACGGTGCAGTTCCGGGTGCTGGTGGATACCACGCCGCCGGCCGCGCCGAGCTTCTCGGCTCTGGCTGCGGCCGCCACTTGCGGTTTGACCGTGGAAGGCCTGTCCGGCTCGGACGCTTTGAGCGGACTTAATGCCGCGCCTTTCCGGGTGCAGGCTTCCACGGACGCGGATTTCGGGGTGGTCAACGCGGACTCGGGCTGGGTGCCGGGGCCGGACTTCACGTTCGCGTCCTTGAACCCCAACACCACCTACTACGTGCGGGCCCGGGTCCGGGACGCGGCCGGGACGCAGGGCAACGCCTCGGCGTACGGCTCCAGCCAGGAACTGGCCACGCTGGCCGTGACCCCGTCCACCCGGACCCCGGCTTTCCTGCAGGTGGCTTTGACCAGCGCTACCCTGGCTTGGTACGCGCTGCCGCCCGCGCCCTCGTCGCGCTCGGCCCAGGGCTACGTGCTGGAGGCCTCGACCGCGGCCGACTTCACGGGCGCGATATTCTCCTCGGCTACTGCCGTCATGGCCCAGTCCACGCTCACGGTGTCGGGGCTGGACGCCAACACCACGTATTATTTCCGCACCGGTTCGCTTAATCCTTCGGGATCGAGTAATTTCATCAGCCTGGCTTCCACCTCGACTTTGGCCGATATCCCTTCGGCACTGTCGCCGGCCCTGCTCTACGTGCATGCCAGCTCCATCTCCGCGCGTTGGGCGGCTTTGCCCGCGGCTCCGGCCTCCGCCGCTAGCGAGGGCTATCGGCTGGAGGCTTCGTCCACGAATTTCGGGGCCCAGTCCTTGGGCGGGATCGTGTATTCCTCATCCACCGCGGACGTGCTGGTAAGCACGCTCTCGCTGACCGGCTTGGATGCCAACACCACCTATTATCTCAGGGTGGCGGCGTTGAATTGGAACGGCTCCGCCAGTTATAGAGTGTTGGCGGCCACCTCATCTTTGACTCGAGCCCCGGCCGGTCCGAATTTCAAGGGCGCATATATATCCAGCGTGTCCGTGGCCTGGGGGACTTTCCCGGCCAGCCCTTCTTCCATGACGGCCGAGGCCTATATGCTGCAGGCCTGCTCGGACGCGGATTTTTCTGGCGATATCCTGTCCTCCAAGACCTGGAACGCGGCGTTGAGCACCTTGACCGTTTCCGGCTTATTCTCGGACACCACATACTATTTCCGCGTGGCCGCGCTCAACTGGAACGGCGTGGGAAACTATGTCCTGGCCGGCTCGACTTTGACCCGGCCATCCATAGACGGCACGCCGCCTAGCGCGGTGGCGGACCTGGCCGCTTCTACCGCATCCGCGACCGCGGCTTGGCTGCGCTGGAGCGCGCCCTCGGACCTGGGCAACGATCCCTGGAGCGGGACGTACGCGATCCAGCACTCCACCTACGCGGGCGAAGTGCAGTATTCGACCCCGGACGCGCAGGTGAGCTTCAGCACGGCCAACGTGAGTGCAGGCAGCGCGCAGTCGCGCTTGGTCTCTGGGCTTATGCCCAATACCACCCATTTTTTCCGCCTTTGGGCCGCGGACTCCCGGCCGAACTGGTCGCCTTTGTCCAACGGCGCCACGGTGGCGACCCTGGCGAATGCGCCGGCCGGGGTGCATTTCGTGTCCGTGAGCACGGGCGGCGCCAGCTTGGGGTGGGGGACTTTGCCGGCCGCGCCTTCCTCGGCCCCGGCCGAGGGGTATCTTCTGGAGGCTTCGTCCACGAATTTCGGGGCGTTATCGCCCGGGGGGCAGGTCTATTCTTCGGCCACGGCCAACGTGCGGGCCAGCACCCTGGCCATAGCCGGCCTGCAGCCCAACACGACTTACTATTATCGCGTGGCCAGCCTGAATTGGCTGGGCACGCCCAATTACGCGGCCTCGGCCGCGACCTCCACTTTGGCTGCGGCTCCGATCCGGCTGGCTTCGGATTTCCTGGCCGTATATGCCGCCTCGGCGACCGTGCGTTGGGCGGCCTTGCCCATAGCGCCCTCGTCTGCGACCTGCGAAGGCTATCGTCTGGAGGCTTCCTCCACTGATTTCGGGGCCTTGATGCCGGGCGGGCTGGTCTATTCGTCGGCCACGGCCAGCGTGCGGGCCAGCACCCTGACGGTCTCGGGGCTCGATCCCGACACCAGGTACTACTACCGCGCGGCCAGCCTGAATTGGAGCGGGGCTCTTAACTACGCGACATTCTCGGCTACCAGCACCCTGGCCCGCGTCCCGGCGAGCATGGCCAGCACGTTCACGGCCGCGGGCAGCACGTACCTGGCCGCGCAGTGGTCGGCCGAGGGCAACCCGGCCTGGACCGAGTATGTCCTGCAGCTCTCAACCGCTTCGGATTTCAAGGGCGAGATATCCGAGTCCGCGGACGCGGGCAGCGCCGCGAGCGTGTACGCGCTGCTGCCGAACACGACCTATTACGGGCGGGTCGCGGCCGTGAATCTAGACGGCGTGGCTACGGCGTTCGTGGCGCTGGGCTCGACCGCGACCTTGGCCTCCCAGCCGGCCGCGGCTGACCCGGCCTTCGCCCCGGTCTATGTGGCCAGCTTGACCGTGAGCTTCGACGCG
>JBAZVY010000131.1:0-7385 GCA_041660645.1 Elusimicrobiota bacterium
TCGGATATTGGACCAAGACGCGGATTGGCGATTGGCCTATGCGGATGACGCGGCTTTGATCTACGTGCGCAAGTCCGGGGCGTCGGGCTGGCTCGTGGCGAACCTGCCCAAGCGGCAGGTCTGCCCCAATGAGCTCTGGCCGGATACGCTCGACCCGGTGCTGGCGCAGCCGGCGCGGCGGGCCCGGGTCATAGAGGAATTGGACCGTTGGATCGTACAAGCGCCGGAGAGCATCCAGCCTTTGTTGTGGAAGGCCTATGCCTTGGACCGCGCCAATCTGCCCCAAAAGGCGGAGCATCTTCTGCAGCTGGCGCGCACGCGCATGGCCCGCAACCCGGATCCGGAGCTGAAGGCGCTTCTGGGTTTCGTGCTGGACCAGCGAGGCCAGGGCGAGGCGGGCCGCCGGCAGTATTATCACGCCCTGGTCCTGGCGCGTCGGCTTCATGACCGCGCGCTGCAAGCCGCGGTGATCCAGCGCTTGTCCGAGGTCTATGGCCGGGCCGGGCATGCGGCGCGCGCCGCCCGGTTGGAGGCCGCGGCCCGCCGTCTGGCGGTCCCGATCGCGGAGTGAGGGCGGCGCTATGGACAAAATCGGCCCGGCCTGTTATACTCAACAACGCACTATGAAGAACATGCTGCGCGCGGCGGCCGTGGCGCTGTGCGGCTTGGCGGCGGGCGGATGCCAGGCGCCCAAATACGCGCTTTATATCTCGGCGGAACGTGATTTCCAATGCCGCGTGCCTTGGGCCTGGAACGTTATGTTCGACGCGGAAGACAAGCATTTCAATAACACCACTTTCATCGGTCCGTTCGAGCCGGATTTCTATTTAGGCGCGCCCAGCCTGAGCGTGCGCTGGTATTCCCGCTATCAGGCCCATCGTCTGCGGGACGGTTCCGTGGAGATGTACGCGGACGCGGACGATTATATAAATCAGACCTTGGAAGGGGTATACGGGAAGGACCGGGTCATGATCGATCCGGTGCGCGAAGTGGCGGCCGCGGGCCGCCGGGCCAAGCATTTCGTGGTGCTCTCCGCGGGACCGGCCGCGGCCGGCGCCCGGTGGGGCACGGCCCGGGATAAGATCACGGGCCGCGTGGTGGATCCCCGGCAGCACGCTTACGTGGTCTTGCCCATGCCCGGCGGGTTCTATGTCTTGATCTATCCGGCCACGCCGGACGGTTTCGATAAGTACGAACCGCAGTTCAACCAGTTGGTCAATTCTTTCACGCCGCTGAAGTCAGGACCTGGCGGCGCGCCGTTGCAGCCGTCCGCCGCCCGCAAAGCCGGACGATCCTAAACGCCGTCGCCGAGGTCGCGTATGTCCGCCGATAAGGGCAAGCCTTCTTCCGTTCCCGTACGGGGCCAGCATCTGACCCGGGATCTGCGCTTGAGCGCGCGCATAAAAGCCAAGCCCGCCCAGGTCTACCATGCGCTTACTTCCGCCCGGGAGCTGTGCCGCTGGTGGCTGAGCGGAGCGGAGACCGACGCGCGCGACGGAGGCCGCCTGCGCATGGTCTGGCCGGGCAAGCGCGGAGACCGCGGCGTATTCGGCGAGCGGGAGGGCTGCTTCGTGGACCTGGAGCCGGACCGCAAGGTGGCTTGGATGTGGCGTTGCTCCGCGGCCAAGGGCCGGGTGCCGCCTTTGTGCAGCATCTTCATCCTGCCGCAAGGCCGCGGCTGTGAAGTCACTATCCTGCACGCCGGGTTTTCCGTCCGTCCGGCCGGCCAGCGGGCTTTCGCGGGATTCTCGCAGGGTTGGGAAGATGCCTTGGCCAAGCTCAAGCTTTACCTGGAGACGGGCCGGACCTGCAAAAGCGATGTCCTCACCTTGGCCCGACCGCGGGCCCGCCGGTAGCCGGCGCTATTCTGCCGCCGCCTGGGGCTGGGGCGCGGGCGGGCTGCCCAACACCTGCCAGCGGAAGTAGGGCGGCCGCGGACAATCCGGACAAGGCTGGGTCAATAGTTTTTTGTCCGGGTCGCAGATGTAGGGCAGGGCGCTGCGTTGGAATTCCAGCGGCAGGTCTATGAAATTGTCCTTGTGCACGAAATCGCATATCCGTTCTCGGGTCATGACTTCGACCAATGCCGAATCATCCAGGAATCCGGAAGAGTTTTCCAGGTGCCAGCCCACGTAGAAACGGATGGGCCGGCGCAGGGAGGGGCCGCTGGACAATATCCAGAAGCACGCGTTGAGAAACACCGCGGCCGCGAGCAGCGCGACCCGGAGCCGCCGCCGGCGCAGGATATCGGTCCGAGGCAGGATATAGGCCAGGCCCATGGTCAGCAGGAAGGAGGGGATCACGTAGTAGCGGATGGAATTGGTGTTGCGCAAGAGTATGAAGGTGGCGGCGTAGACCAGCGGCCATTGCAGCAGGAACCGGGAGTACGGGGTCAGTTCGCGTCCGGTCCGCGCGGGCCGCAGGCGGTCCAGGGCGAAAAAGAAGTATATGCCCAGCAAGGCGGCGGCCCAGGCGTAGAGAGGCAGGTCTATCCAGAAGGGCGGGTCCCACGAGGCTAAGCGTTGGAATATGGCGACTCCGGACCAGATCTCCATGAGGGCTATGTGGTGATATATGAAGTAGAGCGTCAGGCCCAATATCATCAAGCGGGGCAGCCAGGCCCGGGCTAGACGCAGCCGGGGGCCGTCGGTCTCGAACGCGGTCCGGATCCGGGCGGTCGAGATCGCGGCTATCAAGCAGTAGAGGCCGGTGCAGACCAGGGGCCAGGACAGCGCGGCCCAGCCCAGCCAATGCCCTTGGCTGTCCCAGAGGGCTTGGGATATCTGCGGCTTGACCAGGTATATTGCCGCGGACATGAACAGGCCGACTCCGGTGAGCTGCAGGAAGGCGATGCGCTTATAGTCCTTAAGGTAAAGCACATAGGCGAAGGCCGCGATGAATAAGGACATGGGCACGGATAGGAAGATGAAATGATTGAGCACGCCCAGGAATATCACGGTTAAGAACCCGAATACGGTATACGGGGCATAGTCCTCGTCTTCGATATGACGCGCGGCCAGTATGGCCAGCAGGGCCAACAGCAGGTTCTGTACGGCGTAGGCTTCCCAGGCCACGCGCGATTTGAGCGCGAACTGGGCGGAACTGGCCAGCAGGGCCAGCCAGACTACGGCGCTCTCCTTGCCGCAGCGGCGTCCCAGGTTCCAGGCCATGAGCAGGGCGGCCAGCAGGTTGCAGAGCAGTCCGGGCAGGCGCAGGCTGAACACGTCCGGCGGCAGGACCGTGAATACCTTGGACAAAAGCCAGCCGTATAGGGGGCCGGTATAGGTGTTCATCTCGTGGGGGGAGAACAGGCCCTGGCTGCGGATCGATAGGCCATAGACTCCGACCCAGGCTTCGTCCCCGTGCAGCCCGGGAAAGCCGGCGAAGTTGTGGCTGACCAGGAGTATCAGATAAACGGCCAGGAGTGAGAATATGGCGATCTCGGTTCGGCGGTTCATTCGCGGTCAGTCAGTTTATCAAAAATTGAGAGTCCGCCTCCTTGGGATGCGAGGCGGACTCTGGGTCCGATCGGTCTGCATCCGGGATCCCTGGCTCGGCTTCCGGAACGAGGTCCGGCTTCAGAAGCTTGGCCCGGGTAGGAGGATGCCTACCACTATCTGGAGTATAGCCGCGGGGGGCGGCCGCGCCCAGGGTCATCGGGGTAGGCGCGGGGTGGGACTTAGGGCCCATGCCGGTTTGTGCTAGAATGGGGCACTATGAATCATCGCACTTTGCCGGCCGGATTGGCGGCGGGCGGTATGGCGTTGTTCATATTGATCATGCGCCTGCCGGCGGCGCTCGAGTTTTTGGTTCCGCGGCATCCCGGTTTCTTCTGGTTCCAGATGGTCATGGCTTTGGGCGCCTATGCCCGGTTCGCGGCTTTGGCCGGACTGCTTTTGCTTTTGTCCGCGCTCGCGCTCCTCTTGTGGGACGTATACCGGGTGATGGATTGGCGCCGGAATAAGGCCCGATATCGGAGCGCGGCCGTGTGGCTGGTATTGTTGCCGAGCCTCGCGGGCCTGTTCTACGCCGCGCGTTGGGCCGTGTCCGTGTGGTTCGACCTGCTCATGAACGTGTGGTTCATCCCCGGTGGCGCTGATGCGCGTGAGCCGATACTGGCTTTCTTGGGCGTGTTCTGGGCGGGGTTTTTCTTGTCTGCGGCCGCTGCGGCCCTGGCCGCCTGGGCCGCTCAGGGCCAGAGGCGCCAGCTGCTCCAAGTTGCGGGCTGGGCCGGGTGCGGGTTGGCGCCGGCTTTGGCCTTGTATGTCTGGGCCGCGGCCAATTGTGATATCCGGGCCCAGGATTTAGCCGCGGCCGCGGGACTGTCCCGCCAGCCCGCGGGGCGGGAGACCGTGCTCATATTCACGGAAGACAAAAGCCGTCCGGACTTCGCGGTCCAGGGGATGGATCTGGATTGGAACGAGGCCAGCCTGGGGCAGCTGGAAGATTATTTGGCGCGCAAGCCCCGCTCCGCGTTCCGGCGTCAAGCCGAGCGTGGTCTGTGGGAGGGGTATGCCCGGCTTCAGGATGTTCCGCGCCTGCGCCAAGCCTTGTGGGCCGCGGAGCGGGACGGCGACGCCTTGGCCTGGCTTATGTTGGCCGAGCATCTATCCGCAGCCCCGCCGGACGCCTTGGCCGCGAATTTGCTGGGCCGGATCGCAGATGAGCGGCGCTGGCGCATCGGGCCGCAGGCCGCGGCTATCTTAGCCAACGCTTACGCGCATCTGGGCATGCCGGAAACGGCCGCGCGCTGGCGGGAGCGCTTCAGTTCCGGCGCTGCCATCGCCGCCGGGATGCTGCCGGACCTGCCCGCGGGCGGGGCCCTGCGGCCGGGGACCGTGCGCGGCCGCATATCCGGAACTGCGGGTGCGCGCGTGAGCCTGTACGCCCGTCCGGACCGGACCGAACCATATTCATTGAACGCGGGCCGGTTGGCGGCCAGCACCCAGCTGGACGCTAAAGGCGGGTTCTCTTTTGCAGGCTTAGCGGCCGGGAACTATTATCTGGTCCTGTCCGTGTCCGGACACGGTTTGCCTGAGAACAAAGAAGAGCTGGTGCTGCGCGGCCATCGCGGCGATATCAGTTTGAGCCAGCAGCGGCCCTCCATGGCCCTGCCCTTGATTTCGATCCAGACCGGCAAGCCGCGCTAATCGGACCAGATCTTATAGCTGAACGGCTTTTTGAGCTGTTGTTCCGCTACCGCATCGCTCGGCCGTTTCCGCGGCCGCGGCAATATCAGAAGATCGCAGAACATGGCGTCTAAAAGGCGCTTCAACGTGGATATTTGTATGTCTATCTTGCCTGTTTCTAGCCGCGCAATGTGGGACTGCGGCACGCCGCTACGTCGGGCTAATACGGTTTGACTCATGCGCAAGGCCGAGCGAAACGTCCGCACTAGAACGTGAGGCCGCAATGGCAAGCGGCGCGGGAAACGGCTGGTGAATACGAGGGACTCGTTGAGCAGGTTTTGGTCGAGGCGGGAGACTTTTGACATTTTGCCCATGATCAGCATACGATCCAGGCGGGGTAAAGTTCCCTTTTATTTCCGTGTCTAATCTATGCGTTTTAACTCATAGATTTGATACGGCCAGGCAGGAGCTATTTGGCGGCAGGCTTGGCGGCTTTCTTGCGATAAGCGCCCTTGAGCCAGAAATCCAGCTCGTGCCTAAAGCGTTCTTTTATCTCAGGCGAAGTGATGTCTTTTTCTGAGACTTGCCCGGAACCTTTTACTGATTCCCCAGCCGGATTGATTTTTCCAAAAATAGATACCACTTTTTCCAATTTTCCGTTAAGGTTGGTTTTGAAATGATAGTCTTCGCTGTTGTCATCCCAGGAGTGGGTAGTGGAAAAAATAAGTTTTAGTGCTTTTGGGGGATTGGCTGATTCATCGACAGCGATACTTGTGCCATGATAAAGATTGTCCGTGGTTAGCTCATTTGGTATATCTAGACTTCTTACATCTTGATTGCTGGGAATATCTATTAATTTGCCTACGATATCCGGACATATGCCATGCTCTCCGGTCCTCATAACATCGCGTACGAATGTCGATATGGTTTTAGCGGTTTGCTTAGTTGCGTGAGCAGGAAGCACTAGAAATGCTATTAGAATCCAGGGTATCATTTGGTTTACCTTATGAGAAATACAATGATTTTAGCCATGCTACTGTGTATGCCATATGCTAGCAGTTTCGCTATAGAAGGCAATAATGGCATCGTCAAAAAAACATCGCGTCAATTTTCTGGTAGCGCATTAAAATTGGAGCAAGATTTGAAGTCTTTCACCAAGGCCCAAGAACAGCAAGCCTCGGGCCAGATGACGCAGGCCAACTACAATCAGTTCACCTGGCAGCTCAATCTCAACCTGGGCACAGTCTTGTCCCAGCCGGAGAGCAATCAAGACCCGGCGGTGCAGAACAGCGCGGCGCGGTTGTGGATCGCTTTGGGCGATCTTAAGCAGGCCAAGATCTGCGCGGATAAGGCTGGGGCTTTGGCGCCGGGGGATCCCAAGCCCATACTGACCAGCGGCATCATCGCTTACCAGATGCGCGATTATGGCGGCGCGGCCAAGGCCGCAGCCCAGGCCTTGCGCTTGAACCCGGAGGATAAGGCGGCATATGCGCTCTGGCAATTGTCGCGCAGCCGAGGCGCGGCCCAGCCGGCGGCGGAAGAAGGCGCCCAGGTCAGTGCCCGAGGACTGGGAGCCGGCACCGAACTCTTGGCCATGTCCTCGCCTTTGGAGCATCCGGAATTGGCAGTGTGGGGCCGCCGCAGTCTGGACCGGCAGGCCGCGATAAAGGCGCTTAATGAGGCCGCGGGCCGGTTCAAGCTGGGCGCACATGCGGATGCGTTGGAGCAGACCCGCCTGGCCGTGGAGCGCGACCCTTCCTTGCCGGATGCCTACATGCAGCGGGCCTTGATCTTGATGAGCATGAAGGAGCCGGCCCGGGCCGAGTCGGAGCTGGCCAAGGCCATATTGCTTTGGAATCTGGGCGAGGCTGCGGATAAGCGGCCCTTAGCCGCGGCTTATGCCACGCGTGCGGCTCTGCGTTTGGAGCGCAAGGACTTCCAGTCCGCAGTGCATGACGCGGAGGCCGCGCTCCAGGCCAATCCCAAGAGTGCGGCCGCATTCTATTACCGGGGCGCGGCCCGGGCCGGGCTGGGCGCGGCTCCGGCCGAGGCCTTGGCGGATTATAAAGAGGCCGCGGCCTTGGCGCCGCAGGATTACTCCGCCATATACGAGGCGGCTTTGGCGCGATATAACAAGGCGGGCGGCTCGGGCCGAGGCGCCTGTCCGGTGTCCGGGAGGAACGGGGCCATGGGGGCCAGCGCTTTATTGGTGTTCGCTTTGGGCGTGTTCACCGCTTCCCGGCTGCGGCGGAAATA
>JBAZVY010000132.1:0-7349 GCA_041660645.1 Elusimicrobiota bacterium
GGCCGAGGCCTTAGCCGAACTCAAACGCGATCATGCCTCCTATCTGGCGTTGCGCCTGGCTTTCGAGGACATGCTGCGCTGGCGTCAGCCGGAGTTGGGCCGGCAGATCATAGATCTTCTGGAATCCGTAGGCGATGACACGGCCGTGGCGATATTGTCTTACCAGACCATGATGGGACATCCGCAATCCGGACTCATGCGCGCGGCTATCGAGCGCATACGCCAAGCCCAGATCGCGGCTTCTACCATCGGGCAGATCGTGGATGAAGCCAAGGGCCTAGAAAAAGACGGCGCCATCGCCGAGCTATTGGCCTCGGCCCGGAAGGCGCTGGCGCAATTGGAGGACGCATCCGGCCTGACCGAACGTTTGCGCCGGGAAGTCATCAGCGATCACATACGGGACTTAGAAGCGGCCGCTGATCCGGTGGCGCGCGCGGTCATCGCCCGGCATCTGCGCGAGCATCTGGAAGCCGCGGGCTACCGCAGCGCGGCGCCCGGGTCCAACGCCGTCCCCCTGCCGGGCAAAGCGCGTGCCCCCGGCAGCTTCAATGGCCGCGTCCAGGCCCTGCGCGCCGGAGCCTTTTTGACCGCGGGCTTGGCCGGTATATTGGGCATAGTCTTGCCCCTGCTGGCGCTCTGGCCCATAGCGCCGGCCGCGGCCGTGGTCAGCGCCGCATCTTGGAGCCTGGCCTCGGGCTGGTCCTGGTTCCAAAAATTCGACGCCGACTCCGCCGATATCGAAAAAGCGCCGCGCCGCCAGACCGACAAAGTGCCTGAATTCCAGCCCATGTACCAAGCCATGTCCGAGATCATGGCGCGGTTGGGCGTGGCGCCAACCCTGGCGCCGCGCATCGGATTATATCTGACTGGAGGCGCTTTCAACGCGTATTCCATAGGCCGGGGACTGGGCCCGGACGCTGTGGTAGCGGTCGGAGAAGGCTTATTGTCCGAACCGCCGCACATATTGAAAGCCGTAGTCGCGCATGAAATCGCACATATCGTAAATAAAGACCATATAGGCCTGGCCTATTGGCGGCGTCTGCATATCTTAGCCCGCAACGCCGGCATCATCGCGATCACGTCGGCCTTATGCCTGACTCCTATAGCCGGGATTCCCGTATTCCTGCCCCTGGCCGCAGGCGGAGCGCTTTGGTCTCTATCCTCTTTATTGGGCCGGGCTTGGAGCCGGGCCGCGGAACTGCGCGCGGACCGATTCGCCGCCCGCATCGCGGGCAGCCAAGCCATGCGTGACGCCATAGGGCTCTGGCGCGGCCTGGGCTTAGGCGGCGGCGGGCTCTTCTCCACCCATCCTTCCCTGGATCAACGCGAGGCGAATGTCCGACCATAGCCTGCGCCGAATCATCGCCGCAATACTGTGCGCAGTCATCATATTGACCGCTCCGGGCTGCGAGTGTTGGGCCCAAGCCGGCAAAGTCTTCAATCCCGGCGCCCGGAGCGCATCCTCGGCCCCGGCCATACCCCGCTTATCCCTGCCCACCGGCAGCTTCGGGCAAAACCCGGCCAACCCGCCCCTGCCCGCAGCCCTGAGCAGCGCGCTGCGCCCACCCTTAACCCTGCCGGCGCCGAGCCGCATACCTCAGCGTCCCAATATAGCTCCGGCCCGTACGGCCGCGGCCCGGGCCGGCTCCGCCCCGATTGCACCAACCGCAGCGGCCAGCGCGCAAAGCGCCGCCGCATCCGTCTCCCCCGAGTCTGAAGCTGCGCCGACCCCCACTGACGAGAACGCCCGCAATGCTGCCGGTTCTGCATTCGACGGCAACTCCGCAGCCGCCAAACCGGATCCAGCTGCCGTTGCTGCAAATACTAGCGCAGTACCGGGCCCATCCCTGGCTCCGGCGCTAAAACCCGCTCGCCCTTTTCCCAAAAAAGCATCAGCGAAAACATCATCTCCATCATCCCTCCAGGCTGCCGCACCCCCCCAACCCAGCCCGATTCCGAACCGCATTTTGCTCGGATGGCTATCCGGCATCTGGGCCGCGTTTACCGACAGATCCCAAAGCCGTCCGGCCGGGCAGACCCGCAGGCAGCTACGCGACGTGGACCTGGGTCCCAATCCCTCCCCAGAAATCAAGCGCTGGCAGACGGCCCTGAGCGGCGACTTCAACGCCCGTTGGAGCGCGATAGCGGAGATGCGCAAAAAATACTGGGCGGCACGCCCGCTCTTACCCGCTTTAGAATCACTTCTTGCATCCATGGACGTCCGCACCAACTCCGAGATATTGCTGCTTCTGCAAGAATGGGCGGACCCGCAATCCCTGATCTTGCTGAATAGATACGGCGGACTGGCGCCCTGGACCGCAAGCCGCTTGACCTTGCTGCCGGACCGCACCATAAAGGCGATGGAACTGGCCTTCCTCGGAGAACGCCGCAAAGACCAGGCCGCCTTAGACCAGATACACGATCTAGCCTACGGGCTGATGGCCGGCGGCCCCCACCGTCTGCGCAGCCTGCAGGAACTTGAGAGACAAGGCCGCATCCAACTGGTCATGCCCATGCTGGCCATCTTGCTCCATCATGATCCGGACATGAACCTTCGCCATACGATCCTGGCCGCCCTGGCAACTTGCGCCCGGACGCAGCCCAAAGCCCGGACCATCATAGACTATAACGCCCATTCCCAGGAACTTCCCATCCAACTGCGCCAAGAAGCTGCCCGCTACGCGCGCCGATTGACCCTAGGCTTAGATCCCTTGACTCCGGAAGTAGGGATGGACCATCTATCCAAGCTCAGCCAAGCGGTAGGAACCGACGCCCAAACCCCAGCTACAGCCTTGCTGGCCCAAGCCCAGGCCGCGCTGGAGGCTCCCGCACGATCCATCTCGGAACGGTTGCGGCAAGAAGCCATCCGGGCAAGCCGCGACGAGCTCCAAGCCGCGCTCGCGGCCGGAGACCAGGATGCCATAGCCTTGGCCCTGAACCGTTTGCAGGCCCAGCTCGATGGCGCGCAGGGTACGCTGGCCCCGGGCTCCAACGCCCTGCCGACAGCATCCGGGTGGAGCCGGTTCGCCCATAAAGCCAGGCTGCGGTTGACGCGTCCGAGCATGGTCTCCGTACCCGGCCTGGCCCTGATCAGCGCCCTGGAATTAAAATTCCTAGCCCTCTTATTGCCCAATCCCTTCGCCATGCTCGCCATATCCTTAGGACTTCTGGCCATCACCTTGTTCGTGGTCCATCCCCGAGCGGATCGGCACTGGGCATACAGGTTCGGGCTCCCGATCCTGAGCCATATGAGCGCATCCGCATTGCTGTTCAACCTTTGCGCGTTCCTACTCCTGGCCGGCGGCGCTCCCCTGACCCTGCCAATCTGCATATTCGGAACGTTTTTCATCATGTTGAGAACCGTGCCGAAGCTAAATGAAGCCTTTGATCATACCTTGAAATGGCTCGAGCCCAGCCTCCAGGCCAAGATCTCGGCCATGCGCTGGGATTATCCGCCGGAACTACGGCCCTGGATAGACGGCTTAGCCGGCAGCGGACAGATGCGCAGGCGGACCATAGCCGAAATGCTAAGCGACCCCAAAATCTCCCGGCCGCTCATGCCGGTGGTCCGCGCCTTGTTCGATAAAGGCGATCCCGAGACCAGCGCCGCTTTCATCCAGCTATTGGGCCGGTGGGAGGATGCCGAATCCCTGCGCCAGCTGGAAGATATCGCTGAAAAGGGCAAGCCCTGGTGGCAGACCGGTCCGTACTCCGGATGGGCCGCAAAAATACTCGACGACCTCCAAATCCAGAAGACCGCATTGGCCGAAACCAGAAACCTGGCCGATCTGACGCGCTCCGCCGCATCTGCGGACCTCGCGACCGCGCTCCTGGCCAAAGCTCAAACCGCAATGGAGCAGGTCCCCCAATCCCTGAGCGAACGGCTCCGGCAAAAAGCCCTCCGGGACAGCCGGGACGGACTCCAAGCCGCGCTCGCGGCCGGAGACCAGGATGCCATAGCCTTGGCCTTGAGCCGCCTGCAAGCCCAGTTAGACGGCGGCATGAGAAAATAGGGTATAATGACCTCCCGTTAGAAACGGGCCTATGTCTAAAATCCTGATAATCGACGACGATTTTGAGATCGTGGCCCTGCTCTCCGACGTCCTGACCCGCGAGGGCCATACCGTAGACACGGCCGGCGAAGCCGTGGAAGGGATGCAGAAGGCCCGGGCCATGCAGCCCAACCTCATCATCCTCGACTACCACATGCCCGGCACCACCGGCGCCCATCTCTTCGAATCCCTGCGCCGCAACCAATCCACCCGCAAGACCCCCATACTGTTCATGAGCGGAGAAGCCTCCAGCGACGATATCCTAAACGAGATATCCGACCCGGATGGCGCTTCTTTCCTGGCCAAACCCGTGCGCCTGGCGGATTTCCGCAAAGCCGTGCGCGATTTATTAGCCTCCGGCTCCCCCCCGCAGCCCAGCAAATCCTGATTTTTGCTATCATACCGTTGCATCCGCACGGAGAACCTATGTTCAAGACAAGATCCGCCGATACCGCGGGGCTAGTCATCGTACTAGCCTGCGCTTTGCTGGCCGCGGGCTGCGTAACTCCCCAAAAATCCAAGCTATCCGATAAGAATAAGTCCAAAGCCGCGGCCGAATCCGCGGATGCGGCCTACGTGCCCGGGGTGGACGTGGTCGAAGCCAGCCTGCGGGGAGCGGATTTCACCGCGCTGCCGGATATCGAACCCATATACTTCGACTACGACAGCTCCAATCTCAGCGATCCCGCCCTGGCCGCCCTCAAGAAGAACGCCGCCTTCCTAAGGGAACACAAGACCCTGCAAGTGCGGGTCGCCGGCTATTGCGACGAACGCGGCACCATAGGATACAACCTGGCCCTGGGCCAAAAACGCGCCAAGGAAGTCCGGGAATATTACATCCGACTGGGCGTGCCGGGCAACTCCTTGGCCACCATATCTTTCGGCAAAGAACAGCAGGTCTGCTCCGAAGCCACCGAGAGCTGTTGGACCAAGAACCGCCGGGCCGAGACCAGCGTCCGGGGCCGCGCCGCCACGGCCGAGACCGGGACCGAGGCCAAATCCGAAGCCCGATGAAGCGGATATTGCCGATATTGGCCGCAGCCCTGGCCCTCACCGGCTGCGTGGCCACGCAGAAAGACATGCTCGACCTGGAGAACCAGACCGACGAGCTCAAACATCAAGTCACGGAACTGCGCCAGACCATCAGCTCGATGCAGGCCAACCAAGCCGACCTGCTGGTCAAACTCCAAAGCCTGCACGGAGACCTGGCCACATTCGGCGAGACCATGCGCCAATCCCAAGACGGGATGAGCCAGCTTGCATCCAAGATAGACGACCTGGGCGCCACCATAGGCAACAAGGTGGCGGCCATAGGCACGAACCTGGCCACCACCCAAGCCAAAGGCCTGGCGGAACAAAAAGCCACCCTGGACAAGCAGGAAGAAGCCCTGGCCAACCAACTCCAGCAAGGCACGCCTACCGACCTATTCCACGCGGCCGAAGTGCGTTTGGCCAAGAAATCCTACGACCTAGCCGCCAAAGGCTTCGAGGATTACCTGAACCGTTATCCCAAGGGCGCCCTGGCGGACCTGGCCGCATACAACCTGGGCGAGTCTTACTTCGGCCTGAAGAAATGGGAACTCGCGGGGCGGCAGTACGGCATATACCTGGAGAAATACCCTAAGAGCAATCTGGTCGCCAGCGCCCGGCTCATGTACGCCCTCTGCCTGGTCAACATGCGCAAGAACCTGGCCGAGGCCAAGCAATACCTGGAGTCCGTGATCGCGGATTTCCCGGCCTCGCCCGAGGCCAAGGCCGCGGCCGGACACCTGCGCAAACTGCCCGCCGGCAAGAAGCAGGCGCCGTGACCTCTCTGCTCTGCGGGCTGCTGCTAGCCGCAGTCTCCGCTTCGGCCCAATCCGACGTGTTCATAAACCTGGCCGGCCGCTCCGGGCAAGCCCAGACCCTGGCCCTGGGCATGCCGCCCTTCCTAGCCGAGAACCCGGCGCGCGGCGAGGATGCGCTCGCCGCCAAACAACTGCGCGATGTCGTGCGCGACGACCTGCTGCTATCCCGATATTTCAGCATAGTGGAAGACGGTCCGGCATTCAACGGCGCCAACCTTAAAGACATAGCGCCGCAATGGAAAGCGCGCCCCGCCGGCTGGCTGCTGACCGCCAAGGTCGGCTCCGCCGGCAAACTGACCCTGAACGTAGGGCTCGT
Organism: Elusimicrobiota bacterium; assembly: GCA_041660645.1. Lineage (GTDB taxonomy): Bacteria > Elusimicrobiota > Elusimicrobia > UBA1565 > UBA9628 > UBA9628. The sequence goes on from JBAZVY010000132.1 coordinate 6,216, forward strand.
GGACCTCAACTCCGGAGACACCGTATTCGAGCGCTACTATCGGCAGGACGCGGCCTTCCCGCGGTCCTTGGCCCACCGGGTGGCCGACGACCTGGTCCTGGCCCTGACCGGCAAGAACGGCATAGCCCATACCTTCCTGGCCTTCGCCAACGACAACACCGGACAAAAAGAGATCTACCTCGTGGACTATGACGGAGCCAATCTGCGCCCTCTGCCCCGCAACCGCGCCCTATCCCTGCTGCCGCGGATATCGCCGGACCGCAAATCCGTGGTGTATACCAGCTACAAAGACGGCAATCCGGACCTGTTCATATTCGACCTGACCACGGGCAAGAATCGCGCCCTCTCCGCGGAGCAAGGGCTGAACCTGGCCGGCGGCTTCTCTCCCGACGGGACCCAACTGCTCATGACCCTATCGCGCCAAAAAAGCCCGAACCTATACCTCAAGTCCCTGGCCGACGGCAGCGTGACGCGCCTGACCCAGCATTTCGGGGCGGACAGTTCCCCGACCTTCTCTCCGGATGGGGCGCAGGTGGCCTTCATATCCGACCGCTCCGGCAATCCCCAGATCCACCTCATGGACCTCAACACCCAGCGGGTAAAACGCCTGACTAATCTCAACTGGTGCGACTCGCCGGCCTGGTCTCCGACCGGGGAATGGATCGCGTTCGCGGGCCGGGCCCACAACAAGGACAAGATGGATATATTCCTGGTGGACGTGACCGGCAACCAACTGCGCCAACTCACCCACGGCGAGGGCTCCAACGAGGATCCCACCTGGGCTCCGGACGGGCGCTTTTTGGCCTTCACCAGCAGCCGGAACACCAGCCCGGGCGGCGGCAGGCGCCAAGAGCTGTTCGTCATGGATTCCGACGGTTCCGCCCCCCATAAGCTGGCCGACCTGCCGGGGCGTTGCTACACGCCGAACTGGTCCTACTGACGCTCAACGCGAGCGCCGGCGCTGTTCCCGGCAAGGCACGGTCAGGGTGAAACGCGCGCCTTGGCCCAAGCCCTCGCTGTAAGCTTCGATATTCCCGCCATGCTTCTGCAGGATGCGCATGGCCGCGGAAAGCCCCAAGCCGCTGCCTTCCCGGCCCTTGGTGGTGAAAAAAAGGCTGGAATATACGCTCTAGA
>JBAZVY010000133.1:0-7279 GCA_041660645.1 Elusimicrobiota bacterium
TTGCCGGAGGAATTCCCGGAAGCCGTACTGGCCGAGAGCCGGGCTTTCCCGGATGAGGTGTCTGCGGATATGGGCGCGGGCCGCTTGGACCTGCGCGGACTCCCTATCTTCACCATAGACGGGGCCGATGCCAAGGATTTCGACGACGCCGTATCTTTGGAAGTCATAGACTCGCTCCGGGTGCGCCTGGGCGTGCATATCGCAGACGTGGCCCACTATGTGCGCCGGGGCACGGCCTTGGACGCGGAAGCGGCCGAGCGCGCCACCTCCATCTATCTGGCCGACCGGGTCGTGCCCATGCTGCCGCCCAACCTTTCCAACGGGCTGTGCAGCCTGATGCCGAGCGTAGACCGTTTGGCCTTGTCCTGCTTCATGGACCTCGACGCCAACGGCAATGTCCGTTTTAGTTCCCTTAAGCAGAGCGTCATCCGCAGCCGCCGGCGCTTCACCTATGAGGAGGTCGAAGCCGCCATGCAGGGCGAGCGCGTCTTGGACGTGGACGCCCAGGTCCATGAATCCATATTGCGGATGCGCGCATTGGCCAAGACCTTGACCGTGCGGCGCCTGCGCAAGGGCGCGCTGGACCTCAATTCGGCCGAGTTCAAGGTCGTAGTCGACGCCGAGGGCCGGCCCCAGGCCGTGGTCAAGCGCCCGCGTTTGGCCAGCCACCGGCTCATAGAGGAATTCATGCTTTTGGCCAACGAGACCGTGGCCCGCACCTTGCTGGCGCGCAAGCTGCCGTTCTTAAGCCGCATCCATCCGGCGCCGGAGACCCGCAAGCTCGCGGTCCTGAGCGCGGAACTCAATAAGTTAGGCGTCTATGCTCCGGTATCCTTGACCAAGACCCCGTCCACGGCCCTGCAGATCGTGCTCCAGAAGGCCGTGGGCCAGCCCCTGGAAGACACCATCAACATGCTGGTGATGCGCAGCCTCCAGCAAGCCAGCTATTCGAACACTCCGGGCGCCCATTTCGGACTGGCTTCCCCGGCGTACTGCCACTTCACCTCTCCTATCCGGCGCTATCCGGACCTGGTGACCCATCGCGCGGTCAAAGCCTTTATCCAGGACCGGCCGGATCCGTCCTTGGCTCAAGGGCTCAAGGAGATAGCAGAGCACTGCTCGGCCCGAGAACGCGTGGCCGCGGAAGCCGAGCGCCGCTCCGTGGATATGCTCCGGGCCCAACTGCTCCAGGCCCAGGTCGGGCAGGTATTCGAGGGCGTGGTCTCCGGGACCGCGGGATTCGGGATCTTCGTGACTTTGTTGGGAGTGGGCGCATCCGGGCTATTGCGCGGCGGCAGCGCGGCTTTAGGCAGCCGGGTGCGGGTCAAGCTGGACCGGGTGGACGAAGGCAAGGGGGAATTGGACCTGTCTTTGGCCGGGATAGTCCGGCCTGCGGAGCCGGCCCCGGCCGGGCTCCGGCCGGGGGCGCATAAACCTCGATATGAGCGCCGGGACCAGCCTAAGTACGATGCCAATAAGCCTAGGCCCGGGCACCGGGATAAACCCAAGTACGACCCGGATAAGCCGCGGTTTCACAAGGGCTTCAAGCCGAAGTTCGACCCCAGCAAGCCTAGATACGAGCGCGGGGCCAAACCCAAATACGATCCTGATAAACCGCGGTTCCACAAAGGCCCAAAGCCGAAGTACGATCCGAATAAGTCAAAGCATGAGCCTGCGGAGAAGTCCAAACATAATCCCTATCAGCCGCATCCCCATCAGAGATCCAAACCCAAGTCCGGCCCACATAAGCCGGGGGCGGACAAGAAAGCAGTGCCGAAGTTCTACGAGGCGCTCATGAAGAAGCGGCGGCGGCGCGGGGCCTAGCTCAGCGGGAACTCTTGCGCTTGGTGGCTTCGCCTTTCATGGGACCGAAATGGACGTTGAGGCGCTTTTCTTCCACCATGCCTTTATCGGTCTTGCGTACCACGACTAGGGCTTGGGTCTTCCACTTGCCGCCTTTGTCCACGCCTACCGGGATGAGCAGGCGGCCGTTGAGCTGGAGCTGGTCCACGAGCCCGGCCGGGATATGGTCGGGCGCGCAGGTCACGATTATGGCGTCGAAGGGGGCTTTTTCCGGCCAGCCGCGGTAGCCGTCGCCGGCCTTTACCCATACGTTGTCGTAGCCTAGGCCTTGGAGCGTGCTCTGCGCCTGTTTGGCTAAAGCCGGGACGATCTCTATGGTGTAGACCTCTTTGGCCAGGCGCGAGAGCACCGCGGCCTGATAGCCGGAGCCGGTGCCCACTTCCAGGACCTTGTCCGCGGGGCGGGGTTCCAAGGTCTGGGTCATGTACGCTACGATGGCGGGCTCGGATATGGTCTGGCCTTTGCCGATGGAAAGCTGTTCTTCGGAGTAGGCTTTGGGGGCCAGGCTTTTGGGCACGAACAGGTGGCGGGGCACCTGGCGCAGGGCGTCGAGCACTCGGGAGTCGGTCACGGGATGCTCGGCCGTGGGCGCGGCGATGCGCGCCACCATGCTGGCCCGCGCCGAGGCGTAGGGATCGTTATCCGGGGTCTGGGCGGGGGCTTCGGCCGACCAAGCCAAGCCGCACGATAGGAGTAGGGCAGCGGATAGGGTATTCATAGTCGTTTTTTTATCTCCTCACGGAGGTCGATTAGCACGTGTACGTAGTTATCCGAGTGGTTGTAGGCGTAGATCGCTTTCCAGACCGGCGACCCGAACGAGAAGTCCGAACTGCCCGGCGGGTAGCCGTGCTGTATGAGATAATTGGACACCGAAGCCAGCACATCCGGCCATGTATCGTGCGTGCGGATCCCGTCGCGGTCATAGTCCACCGCGTATTTATTGAAGCTGGAGGGCATGAACTGTCCGAAGCCGAAGGCGCCGGCATAGGAACCGTTTATGCCTTGGGGGTCCACTTTGTCTGCGTAGCAATACTTCAGGTACTCGGCTAGTTCGTTGGCCGCCCATTTGGAGCGCTTGGGCACGCGCAGGATCACGGTGTAGAGCGCGTTGAACACGGTGTAGCGGGCGCGCTCCATGCCGTAATTGCTCTCCACCCCGACCAGGCTGGTGAGCAGTAAGGGGTCGGTATTGTATGCGTAGGTGATTTCGTGGAGCAAGGCTTGGTGGGCGCGGAAGAATTCCACGCCTTTGCGGATGCGGGCCTCGGTGATGAGCCGCTTGCGGTATTCTTCGTAGGGCAGGGATTCCGCGGGCTTGTCGAAGAATCCGGCTATCTCCTCATATATCTTGACCTCGGGCCGAGCGAAAGCGGCCTGCACGTATTGCGGGGGCACGCCCGAGCCTTTCAGCTTCTCTATGACCAGGGCTTGGGCTGCGGCCGGGTCCGGCGCTGCCTCCATGCCCATATCCGCCTGTTGGATGTCCAGCTTCATGCTCATGCGGATCTGCTCGAGCTGCATGAAGAAAGCGGACTCGCTGTTCATGATCGGAGCCGCATTCAGGGCGGCTGGAGACCACAGGGCTACGGCCAGCAGCATCGCTCGGCTGGTTCGGGGGCTCATATGGGTATCTTATGTTGGAATTATGCAGTAAAGCAAGGATTTTTGATATCATCTGCGCGGCTGTAAAACATTCGCAAGGAGGCGGGATTTGAAACGCAGAGTGGCTGTGACGGGAATAGGATTGGTGACGCCGGTCGGCATAGGGACGGACCTGACTTGGAACGCGCTGCTGGAGGGCAAGTGCGGGGTGGGGATGATCTCCAAGTTCGATACCACTTTGTTTTCCACCAAGATCGCGGCCGAACTCAAGGGTTTTGATCCCTTGCTCTGGATCGAGAAGAAAGAAGTCAAGAAGATGGACCCCTTCATCCAATACGCCATCGCGGCCGCGGACTTCGCCATGAAGCAGTCCGGCTTGTCCATCACTCCGGAGAACGCCTGCCGGGTCGGAGTCAACATCGGTTCCGGCATCGGGGGATTTTCCACCATCGAGGCCCAGCATGAGGAGATGATGGCGGGGGGGCCGCGTAAGATCTCGCCCTTCTTCATACCTGCCACCATCATCAATCTGGCCGCGGGCCAGGTCTCCATACGTTTCGGCGCCAAAGGCCCCAATACCGCCACCTGCACGGCCTGTTCCACGGGCGCGCATGCCATCGGAGATTCCTTCCGCATGATCCAGCGCGGCGAGTCCGACGCCATGATCTGCGGGGCCAGCGAAGCGGCTATCACCAAGCTCAGCGTGGCCGGGTTCGGCAATATGCGGGCCCTGTCGCGCCGCAATGAGGAGCCTCTGCGCGCCAGCCGGCCCTTCGACAAGGATCGCGATGGCTTCGTCATGGGGGAGGGCGCCGGCATCCTGGTGCTCGAGGAACTGGAGTCCGCTCAGCGCCGGGGCGCCCGGATCCTGGCCGAATTGGCAGGCTACGGCCTCAACGGCGACGCTTACCACATAACCGCGCCCTCCGAGGACGCGGATGGCGCCTGCCGGGTCATGGCTTTGGCTTTGAACGATGCGGGGGTCAATCCGGAGCAGGTGAGCTACATCAACGCCCACGGCACGTCCACGCCCTTCAACGACAAGCTCGAGACCATGGCCATCAAGAAGGTGTTCGGGGACCGGGCCAAGAACGGCCTATTGATAAGTTCCACCAAGTCCATGACCGGGCATCTCTTGGGCGCGGCCGGCAGTACGGAAGCGGGCATCGCCGCCTTAGCCTTGCTCCACGGCCAGGTGCCGCCTACCATCAATTACGACACCCCGGACCCGGACTGCGACCTGGACTACGTGCCCAATAAGGCGCGCGCAGCCAAGCTGGAATACGCCCTGTCCAATTCCTTTGGTTTCGGCGGGACTAACGCCTGCCTGCTGTTCAAGCGCTACAGCGCATGACTGCGGCTATCTGGAGGCTTTAGCGGACATGGCCGCTTCCAGGTTTTGGGCCACGAAGCTCCAGTCCACCAGCTTCCAGAAGTTCTCCAGGTATTTGGCCCGGGCGTTGCGGTAGTCGATGTAGTAGGCATGCTCCCAAACGTCGCAGACCAGCAGGGGAGTGCCTCCGGTGGTCAAGGGCGTGCCTGCGTTGGAGCTGCTCTCTAGGATGAGCTTGCCGCTTTTAAGGACCAGCCAGGCCCAGCCGGAACCAAAGGTGCCCACGGCTTTGTTGGTGAACTCTTCCTGGAACTTGGCGAAGGACCCAAAGTCCTTGGTCATGGCCTCGGCCAGCTTGCCCGTGGGCGCGCCGCCGGCTTTGGGCTTCATGCATTTCCAATAGAAGGAGTGATTCCAGACCTGAGCCGCATTGTTGAACAGCGGGCCTGCGGGCGCTTTGCGCACCACGTCTTCCAGGCTGTTCTCTTTTTCCAGGGGGTTGCCCGACAATAATTTATTCAGATTATCCACGTAGGTCTTGTGATGCTTGCCATAATGGTATTCCAGGGTCTCGGCCGAGATCATGGGAGCCAGGGCGTCTTTCGCGTAGGGCAGTTCCGGCAGTGTGTGGGTCATATGTTCCTCCAGTCTTGCGTCTTTCCGGATTCTAACAAAATCCAGGGTACAAAAATCCAGTCAAATCCTGGGGTCAGGCGCCTTTTTTTTACCGGGCTATTATTCGATCGGCTCGGAGTGGATGACCACGCGGCCCAGGTCCGGCAGTTCGGCGCGCAGATATTTTTCCATGCGCACGGTGAGGTCGTGGGCGGATTGTATGTCCGTGTCCGGGGCTAGGGTGCAATGCAGGGAAAGGTCTAATTCCCCATTGGTGGGCCGGACCTTGATGTGATGCGTAGACACCGGCAGCTTTTCTTGGGACAGGAATCGGAACAGGGATTTTTGGATGCGGGCTTCATCCGCGGACGAGGCTTCGGGGATGCGGTGGTCGCCTTCCGCGGGTTCGATGTGGGTGACCACATCGAGCAGGTCGGGAAGGACCGCGCGCAGTTCGGACTCGAATGCGCTGGCCAGCTTATGGGCTTGGTCCAGGCGCATATCTTTGGCGACTTCCAGGTGCATCTCGATGGCGCGCCGGCCGGATTCTTCATATATGCGTATGGCGTGAGCGCCCAGGCCATGCCGGGCCGCCAGCACCCGGGCCAGGGTCAGGGGATCGTGCTTGTCCGCGCACGGCTCCACATGCGTCACGACGTCCGCGTCCGGCAATAATCTGCGGATGGCGGCGGTGGATGCGTCGGCGATATCGTGGGATTTCTCCAAGGGAGTGTCATTGCCCACGGCGATCACGGCGTCCGCGAACACCGTGGGGCCGCTGCGGCGCACTCGGACTTGCCGCACCGCGCATACCCCGGGGACCTTGGCCGCGGCCGCGATCTGGTCTTGGAGGCCGCGGGGCACGGCGTCGAGCAGGTCGTCTATGGATTTGCGGCCCAATTGGTAGCAGACCCAGACCACGATCAGGGCCACGCCCAGGGCCGCTACCGCGTCGGCTTGCGCCAGCCAGGGCAGCCCGAAGCGCCGGGAGGCCAGCACTCCGCCTAAGCCCAGCAGCACCACGCAGGAAGACCAGATGTCCGTGGAGAAATGCAGGGCGTCGGCTTCCAGGGCTTGGCTCTGATATTTGTCCGCCGCGCGCTTGAGCGCCCGGGAACGCGAGAAATCTATGATTATGGAGAAGATTATGACCCCGAAGGAGTAGATGTTGACCTCTACTTCTGCGGAGCGGAAGAACAGCCGATGCACTGCTTCCCACATGATCCAGGCGCAGGTGGCCAAGAGCAGCGAGGTCTCGAACAGGGCGGAGAGGTTCTCCACCTTGCCGTGGCCGTAGGTGTGGGAGCGGTCCGCCGGCCGGGCCGCCACGTTGACCGCCCACAGGGTCACGGCCGCGGCCAAGAGATCCAGCCCGGAATGGGCGGCTTCGGACAGGATGCCCAAGCTGTTGGTCCATAGCCCGATGCCGAGCTTGGTGCCGGTAAGGAACACCGCGGCCACTACCGAGGAAAGGGCGACCCGGTTCTTTTCGCGGGCGGCTTCGGGGTTGCGTGCGGTGCTCATGCTGGATCGGCGGGAAAGAGTCCAGCGCGGCGGAGCGCGAGCTCCGCCGCGCCGGGTTGAGCCTAGCGGTCGGCCATGAGGCTGACCAGTATGGCCTTCTGGGCGTGGAGCCGGTTCTCGGCCTCGTCCAAGACTACGGAGTTGGGGCTGTCGACCACCGCGTCCGTGACTTCTTCGCCGCGGTGCGCGGGCAGGCAATGCATGAACAAGGCGTCCGGCTTTCCGGTCAGGGCCATGAGCTGGGAGTTGACCTGATAGGGCTTGAAGATGCGCACGCGCTCTTCGTGCTCCTTTTCCTGGCCCATGCTGGCCCAGACGTCGGTGTAGATTACGTCGGCGCCC
>JBAZVY010000134.1:0-4714 GCA_041660645.1 Elusimicrobiota bacterium
ACTGGCCACACCCAGCCCGCGTACCAGGCCGCCCTGCTGTTTTCCCCCCGCCCCGCCCACACCCTGCGGGTCTCGCATTCCATGTCCCACACTCTGCCCTCGCAAAGTTCCAAGTACGCCTACGCTCCGCTCAGCCCGTTCATCGTGGCCGTAGGCAATCCCGACCTGAAGGCGGATGAGATATACTCATACGAGGTCGGGTACCTGGGCGAATATCTGGACAAGCGCCTGCGCCTGGACGGTTCCTTATACTACATGTACATCCGCAACCGCACGGAGCTGACGACCACCCCTGGACTGCCCGTGGTCATAAGCTACAGCAACGCCAACCGGGTGATAGCCCGCGGCGTGGAACTGGAGGCGAAATACATGCTCGGATCCCAGAGCTTCGCCTATGCCAACCTCACGCGCGAGTCGGTCACGGACATCGCCGGCGTGCGCGAGATGACCGAGACCACTCCCAACGAAAAGGTCAATGTCGGAGCCCAAGCCTTTCTGGGCCGAGGCTTCACCGGCACCCTGAACGCCGGCTACAAAGACGCTTACGTGGCCAAGTCCACACTGACCGGGACGTACGGCCGGATACCGGATTTCTGGCGCTTGGACGCCCGCCTGGCTTACCGCCCGCGTCCCGCATACGAGATCTTCGTGGCCGGCAATAACCTGATCCAGGCCCGGCATATGGAATATATAGACGGCTTGGCCGTGCCCCGCGTCTTATACGCAGGATTCTCGGCTAAGTTCTAAGCCGCCGGCGCTTGCGGCCCGCTCAACTCCGCCGCCTCCGCTTCCTTGGCTTGGATCTGGGACTGGACCTGCTCCATCTCCTCGCCCACGCTCTTGAGCTTGGCGAAATCCTCGTATAAGGCCGGGTCCGACAACTTGCCGGCCAGCTCCTCCAAGGCTATGTGCAGGTCCAAGAGCTCCGCTTCCAGCTTTAGCTTGCGTTTGGCCGCGGAGCGGCCGTCGCGGGGAGCGGCCTTTACCGGGTCCGACTTTTCCATCACCGGCACATCCACGGCCTGGGGATTATCTTCATGCCACTGGGCCTGACGCCGCTTAAAATATTCGTAATTGCCCGGATACCAGGTGATCTTGCCCTGATCGATATGCACCACATGGTCGGCTAAAGCGTTGAGGAAATAAAGGTCGTGGCTGATGCAGCAGACCGTGCCTTCGAATTCGTGCAGGGCCTCGACCAAGGCGTCCACGCTGGGCATGTCCAGATGCGTGGTGGGCTCGTCTAAAAGCAGGACATTGGGCGGATCCAACAGCAGCTTGACCAAGGCCACGCGGCTCTTCTCGCCGCCGCTGAGCACGGCTATCTTCTTATATACCGAGTCGCCCGGGAACAGGAAGGTCCCCAGCACGGTGCGCACGAACAAGTCGGGGTTTAGCCGGGGCACGCTCTGGGCTTCCTGCAATACGGTCTTATTCGGATCCAGCTGGCCCTCGCGATGCTGGGAGAAATATCCGACCCGGACCTCCTGGCCCGGGACCCGTTGGCCCGAGTCCACGGGTATGGCCCCGGCCAGAACCTTGAGCAAGGTGGACTTGCCGGCCCCGTTGTGGCCCACGAAAGCCACTTTCCAGCCCCGCTCCAGGTCGAAATCAAGATTCTCGTAGACCTTGGTCTCGCCGTAAGACTTGCTGACCCCCTTAAGGCTCAACACCATGACCCCGGTGCGGGTAGGCTGGGGGAATCGGATCTTCACGGTCTTGGCTTCCGAGGGCAGGACGATGCGCTCCAGCTTATCCAAGCGTTTGATCATGCTCTGGGCGCGGTTGGCGGTGGATACCCGGGCCCGGTTGCGGTCTATGAAATCCTGCATGCGCGCGATCTCGTCTTGCTGCTGCTTCCAGGCCGAGACCACGCGTTCCTTCTCCGCTTCCCGCTCGCGCAGATAGAACTCATAATCGCCGTGATAGACCTTGAGGGCATGGTCCTGCAGGCTGACTATGGCCCGGCCCACGGCGTTGATGAAAGCCCGGTCATGGGAGATCAAGAATATGGCTCCGGTGTAGGCTTGCAGATATTTCTGCAGCCAGAACAGAGCGTCGATGTCGAGATGATTGGTGGGCTCATCGAGCATCAGCAGGTCCGGCTCTTGTATGAGCAGCCGGGCCATAGCCGCGCGCATGGCCCAGCCTCCGCTCAAGGCGTCCACCCGGCGGTCGAAATCCGAGACCTTGAAGCCCAAGCCCATGAGCACGGCCTTGGCCTTGGCCGTAAGCCGGCCGTCCGGGTCCTCATGCAGGGACAAGGCCGTCTCCAGCACGGTCTTATCCGTGACCGGCGCATTCTCCTGGGGCAGATAGCCCGCGCTGGCGCCCCGGCGCATGGTGACCTCCCCGGCGTCCGGCTCCTCTTGGCCCAGAAGCATCTTGAACAGGGTGGATTTTCCCGCGCCGTTGGGCCCCACCAGCACGAAGCGGTCCCCATCGTTTATCTGCAAAGAAGCGTCCTGCAGTATGGTCTGTTGGCCGAAGGACTTATGCACTTTGCGCAGGGTTATCATGACGGGTGAGATATTATAGAAAATGCGCATCCCGGCTGCTGGACGGAGTATAATATGGATACAAAATTTTGCCGCCAGCCCTGAGGAGGGACCATGCTCAAGATCCTGCTTCTAGCTTCAGTATTATCCGCAGCCCAGCCTTCGACGCCGGCCTGGGAAGCGGAGCCCCGGGTCAAGGATTATTCCTGGAAATCCGTGGCGGTCTGGTACCAACAGCATGAAGACCTGGTCCAAAGGGCCAAGGCCGGAGACATCGACATCCTCATGGTCGGAGACTCCATAACCGAAGGCTGGCGGGCCAGCCCGCTCTGGGAGAAGCGCTACCTGCCCATGAAAGCCGCCAATTTCGGCATCGGCGGCGACAACACGCAGAACGTACTCTGGCGGCTGACCGAAGGCAAAGAGATCGAGGGACTATCCCCCAAAGTCGCCACCCTGCTCATCGGCGCCAACAATCTAGGCTTGAATTGGGATTCCGCTGAGGACACGGCCAAGGGCATCGCGGCCGTGATCAAGACCCTGCGGCAAAGGCTGCCCGACGCCAAGATACTGTTGTTCGGAGTATTTCCCTGCGATGAACAGCCCACGGCCCAGAAGCGCGAGCAGATCGCGGAGATCAACCGGCGCATCGCGCCTCTGGCGGACGGCGAGCATGTCCGATTCCTGGACCTGGGCGCCAAGTTCTTGGCCCCGGACGGGACCATATCCAAGGAGATAATGCCGGATTTCCTGCACCTCTCGGAGAAAGGCTACGAGATCTGGTCCTCGGCCATGGAACCCGTGCTGGCGGGCATGCTAGCCCGGCCCGGATCCGCTCCGGAAGCGGCGGCTTCGACCGCGACCCTTCCGGTCCCGATACCCGATTCGATACCGACCCCGATCCCGGCTAGATGATCGCAACTCCCGGATCCGGAGCCCGGACGGAGAAAATGCTAGAATCGGACCGCTCATGGACAAGAACAAGACCAAGATCGGCATACTCACCGGCGGCGGAGACTGCCCGGGATTGAACGCGGTGATCCGGGCCGTGGTCAAGGCCGCGCACATGCGCGGCTGGAAGACCGTGGGATTCAAAGGCGGCTATGAGGGACTGCTGGACCCGGTGGCTAAGATATCCCTGGACTACCACGCCCTGGGCAACCTGCTGACCCAAGGCGGCACCATATTGGGGACCTCCAACCGCGGCCGCTTCGCGGCCAAGACCGGGATGGGCGGAGTCCAGCGCATCCCCCGGGAGATCCTGGACGAAGCCAAACGCAACTTCGAGGCCCTGGGGCTGACGGCCCTGGTCTGCGTGGGCGGAGACGGCTCCTTGTCCATAGCCCAGCAGCTCTTCGAGAACGGCGTGCCCGTGGTGGGCGTGCCCAAGACCATAGACAACGACCTGGAAGCCACGGTCATAACCTTCGGATTCGACTCCGCGGTCTGCTGCGCCACCGACGCGTTGGACCGCCTGCACACCACGGCGGAAAGCCACAACCGGGTCATGGTCCTGGAAGTCATGGGCCGCCATGCCGGCTGGATCGCCATCTCCGCGGGCATATCCGGAGGCGGCGACATAATCCTGATCCCGGAGATCCCCTTCAAATACGAAAGCATCTGCGCCAAGATCAAGGAACGCGAAGCCATGGGCCGGAAGTTCACCTTGGTGATGGTCGCGGAAGGCGCCCAGCCCGTAGACGGCGGAATCGTGACCCAGGACGCCTCGGCCCAAGACCGCGAGGTGCGCTTAGGCGGCATCGGCGCGGTCGTGGCCCAGCAGATCGAGAAGCGTACCGGCAAGGAGACGCGGGTCTGCGTGCTGGGCCATCTCCAACGCGGGGGCGGCCCCACCAGCTTCGACCGGCTCCTATGCACCCGCTTCGGGGCCAACGCCGTACAGCTCATCGCGGACCAAAAATTCGGCTACATGGTGGCCTCGCGGCCGCCGGACATATCCGCGGTCAAGATCACGGAAGCCATCGGCCGCCTGCGCACGGTCCCCAAGGACGGAGACCTGGTCCGTACGGGCCGCGCCCTGGGCATCAGCTTCGGGGACTAAGGGCCGTCCAGGACGTACAAGAGCAGACCGTCCTGGCTCAAAAGCAGGCGGGCGTGATCCCCACCCGTGAGCCCGGGGTCAAGAGCCGGTCGGCGGCGCGGTAAAAAGCATGGTGATCCAGGCCGCGGCCCAGGCCCAGCCCGAACGCCGGATG
>JBAZVY010000134.1:4724-7271 GCA_041660645.1 Elusimicrobiota bacterium
GCTTGAGGCCGCGCGCAGAGCCAGCAGGTCCACGGCCAAAGCGGCCAGGATCAGACCGGCCCGCACCGGCCCACGCGCATACGCGGGCAAGCGTTCCAGCCAATATCCCAGCCCCCCGCAGAACAGCGGCGCCCAAGCCGCGAGGGCCACGAAAGAATAGCGGGCCTGGGGCTGGGACGTAAGCAAAAACCCGTACCAAAAGTTCTGGGCCAAAGCCGCGGCGAACACTGCCAAGAGCAGCCGGCCCTCGTCCCGGAACATCCGGGAGCGATCCGCGAGCAAACCCAGGCCCGACAGCAGGCTGACGGCTAAGAACAAGACGTAGCACCAGCCGGGCAGGGGCTGGGTCATCCAGCCGAAGCGGCCCCAGAAGCTCTGGAAAAACAGCTCCAGCCATAGCGGCAGGCGGCTCCAGCCAAAAGCCTGCTGGTCATAGGCGCCGATGCGCGACAGGCCCCAAACGTCTCCATATAACGCTAGATTGCGGACCAACAGCGCTCCGCACACGGCCGCTCCGGCCCCGACCAAAAGCGCTCCGCGCCTGGCCGCGGACCGCGCGCCCTGTTCACGCCTCCAGACCCATAGCCGCTCCAGCAGCATGCAGAAGACCGGCGCGGCGAGCGTGGCCTTGGCCAGTAAAGCCAGGCCCGCGGCCAAGCCCAGCCGCAGAGCCTGGCCCGCTCCGGAAGGCTGCCGGCGCTGAGCGAACCAGAACCAAAGCAGCCCCGCGCCCGCAAGATTAGCGAGCGCATCGTTGCTCACGCTTGCGCCTATGAACGCGAACATGGGCAGCAGGGCCGCGGCCGCGAGCGCGCCGGCGGCCGCGCCGGCCGGAAGCCAAGCTCGGACCATGGCCCACAGGCAGGCCAGCGCCAACAGATGCAGAAGGGTAGAGAACAGCCTCAGCCAATGCACCTGGAACGCGGGCGAGGCGGACCGTACCGGCAGCAGCCAGAGCGCGGCTCCGGCATAATACAGGGGCGGCTGAAAGGCCTCATAACTCTGCGGGTCCCGGGGCCAATCCCATACCGGCAGATGCCCGCCCGCCAGGCTCTGGATATAAGCGGCATGGGCCGGCTCATCCGGAGCGCCGCCCAAAGGCACCCGCAGATTGAACGCCGTGGCCAGCGCCAGATGCGCGGCCAAGAGCGCGATCAGCGCGGTATGGCTGCCTACTTGGTCAGCTTGGCCAATACCGCTTCCACCTCGTTATAATCGCGTTCCTTGGTTATGTCGGCTTCGACCTTGACCCACGCCACCTTGCCGTCCCGGCCGATCACCACGGTCGCCCGCTGGCCGATATTGGCATCCGCGAAGAACAGGCCATAGGACTTGACCACGGCCCGGTGCATGTCCGACAAGAGCCGATGCTTCAAACCCATCTTCTCGGCCCAAGCCCGATGGCAGTAGACCGAATCTATGGAGATAGCGGCCAGCTCGCCGTATTTTTCGAATCGGCTGAGATTCTGGCTGAAGCACACGTTCTCCTTGCTGCAGGTCGGGCTCCAATCCAAGGGATAGAAGAACAGCACGATCGTCTTCTTGCCCAAAAGATCGCCTAGATGGAATTCCTTTCCGCTCTGGTCCTGAAGCCGGAAATCCGGAGCCGCTGCGCCTACGGCTATGGGTACGGTCTCTTTACTCGTCGTTTCTACCGCCATGACCACCTCCTACTGCTTGCTTTCCGCGGACAGACGCTCCGCGACCTGCGCGGCCACGGCCCGCAAAGCCTGGGCCGGGACGCTGTCCGGATGCGACACGCACACGGGCGTACCGCATTCCCCGGCTGAACATACTTCGGGGTCTAAAGGGATGCTGGCCAGCAGCGGCACTCCATATCGTTCGGACACGACCTGAGCCGCGCCGGCCGAAAGGAAATCCGTCCGGCCGGTGCCGGCGGAATTACCGATACCGCAGGCGCCGGCCGAAAATATCCGGCTGGACCGGCGGCAGTGCGGGCAAGAGAATTCGCCCATGTTCTCGACCACGCCGAATATGGGCACGCCCAGCTTGCGGAACATGTCCGCGGACTTGAGCACGTCCGAGAGCGCCACGCTCTGCGGCGTAGTGACCAGGACCGCGCCGGTCACGGGCACGCTCTGGCTGATGGAAAGCTGGACATCGCCGGTGCCCGGGGGCAGGTCCACGACCAGACAGTCGAGTTCCCCCCAACCCACTTCCCGCAATAATTGGTTCATGGCGCTGTGCAGCATGGGGCCGCGCCAGATGACCGAGGTCCCCGGATCCAGCAAAAAACCCATGGACATGACCTTGACCCCATGAGCTTCGACCGGCTCGATGCGCCCGTCCGGGCCGAGTTTCGGCCTGCCCCCGGCGGCCCCGAGCATCTGGGGCTGATTAGGGCCGTATATGTCGGCATCCAGCAAGCCCACGCGCAGTCCGGACTGGGACAAGGCCACGGCCAAGTTGGCCGCGACGGTTGATTTTCCCACCCCGCCCTTGCCGCTGCCTACGGCCACCAGGCTGCGGATGCCGGAAGGCAAGCTCTTGGCCGCCGAAGCTGGCGATTCTGGTCCGCTCACATCC
>JBAZVY010000135.1:0-7261 GCA_041660645.1 Elusimicrobiota bacterium
GTGGTGATAGCCGGTCCCTGCGCCGTGGAAGACGAAGCCTCTTTCCTGCGCACGGCTCTGGATCTAAAGGCCGCGGGCGCCCAGGTCCTGCGCGGCGGAGCCTTCAAGCCGCGTACTTCACCCTACAGCTTCCAAGGCCTGGGCCAGGAAGGCCTGCGCATCCTGGCCCAAGCCAAGAAGGCCACCGGCCTGCCCGTGATCACCGAGGTCATGGACACGCGGACCGTGGACGAGATCGCGGCCATAGCCGACATCCTGCAGGTAGGAGCGCGCAACATGCAGAACTTCGCCCTGCTCAAGGAGCTGGGCCGCATCCGCCGCCCCGTACTGCTCAAACGCGGCCTCTCGGCCACGCTCGAGGAGTGGCTCCTAGCCGCGGAATACATACTGAGCTCCGGCAATCCGCATGTCATCCTCTGCGAACGCGGCCAGCGCCTGCTGGGCGAATCCGGACGCTGCGGCCTCGACCTTTGCGTCATACCCGTTCTGCGGGAACTCTCCCGCCTGCCCCTGATCGTGGATCCCAGCCATGCCGCGGCGGCGCGCGGCCACGTGGCGGCCTTGTCCCGGGGCGCGGTGGCGGCCGGCGCCCACGGCCTGATGATAGAAGTCCATGAGCAGCCGGAAAAATCCCGTTCCGACGCGGACCGCTCCTTGTCCATCGACGGATTCCAAGCCTTCATGGCCGAACTCCCGGAACTCCTCTGCGCCCTCGACCGGAGATTGCAATCCCAGCCCGCCGGCTGAAGCCGTTCTCGGTATGCGCCGGCCGCCCCCTGCGGGGCACGGTGCGCTTGCCCGGGGACAAATCCCTGGCCCATCGCGCCCTCATCCTCGCGGTCCTGGCCGAAGGCGCTACCGTCATCACGGACCTGCCTAAATCCCGGGACGTCAGCTCCACGCTATCCTGCCTAAAAGCCCTGGGCGTGAGGATCTCCGCCCGCGGCCGCATGACCCGGGTTCAAGGCCGCGGCGCCAGCGCTCTGAAATCCCCCCCGCACACCTTGGACGCGGGCAATTCCGCAACCACGGCCCGCCTGTTATTAGGGCTGCTCGCCGGCAGCCGGATCAGCGCCCGCATAAGCGGGGACGCTTCCTTGCGGCGCCGGCCCATGGCCCGGGTCGCGGGGCCTCTAAAACGCATGGGCGCGCGCATAAGGCTAGCGGCCGGCGGCCGGCTGCCGGCCCGGATAGACGGCGCGGACCTGCACGGCCGAGATATCGCCTCCCCCATGCCCAGCGCGCAAGTAAAATCCGCAGTGCTCATCGCCGGCCTGCTCGCCCGCGGCCGCACCAGGATGCGCGAGCCCGCGCTCAGCCGCGACCACACGGAACGCATGCTCGGACGCTTCGGCATAAAATTGCTCCGTCGCGGCCTATGCGTAGAAGTCCGCGGACCCGCGCGCCTGAAACCGAGCCGCATCGCGCTGCCCGGAGACGCATCCTCCGCCGCCTTCTGGGTGGTGGCCGCGACCCTGAATCCGGGCAGCCGCCTGCGCCTGCCCGGGATGATCGCCAACCCGACCCGCACCGGTTTCTTGCGCGTGCTTAAACGCATGGGCGCTCGGATCGGCATCTCCGCGCGCACGGGCGCCGGGGAACCTCGCTGCGACCTAGAAGTGCGGTCCGCGCGGCTGCGCGCTACCGAGATAAAGGCCTCGGAGATCCCCAGCCTGATAGACGAGGTGCCGATCCTGGCCTTGGCCGCGACCCAGGCCGCAGGCTGCACCCGGTTCCGCGGGCTAAACGAACTGCGCCACAAGGAAAGCGACCGCCTCTGCGGCATAGCCGGACTCCTGCGCCGGTTCGGAGCCGATATCCAGGTCCGAGGCCACGACTTGCTGGTCCACGGCCCCACGCCCCTGCGCGCGGCGCGCATCCCTGCGCAAAACGACCACCGCCTGGCCATGACCGCCCTGGTCGCCGGGCTGACGGCGCCCGGCCGCACCCGCCTGGCGGACACGGCCGACATCGCGGTCTCCTACCCGGGTTTCTGCGCGCAATTACGACAGTCAGTCTCTTAACCTCTTCCCGGATAATTAGTATCATCCGAGGGCGTTTCTGAACGACGCCGGAGGAACATGGCACAGACCGTACTGGTCATAGACGACGAACGCGGGTATCGTGACCTGCTGGAGCTGGAACTGTCCAGCCAAGGCTTCCACGTGCTCACCGCCAGCAATGGCTGCCAAGCCCTGGACCTCATCGCCAAGAATACGGTGAATCTAGTCATCACCGACATGCGCATGCCGGAGATGGACGGCCTGGACGTGATCAAAGCCGTCAAGGAGCGCTACCCCGGCCTGCCCGTGGT
Organism: Elusimicrobiota bacterium; assembly: GCA_041660645.1. Lineage (GTDB taxonomy): Bacteria > Elusimicrobiota > Elusimicrobia > UBA1565 > UBA9628 > UBA9628. The sequence goes on from JBAZVY010000135.1 coordinate 2,315, forward strand.
GCTCATGACCGCGTATGCGATCGAGGCCCGGGTCGAGGAAGCGCTGAAATTGCACCCCGCGTCTTTCCTGCGCAAACCATTCCACATGTCCCAGTTAAAAGACGTGGTGGACAATCTGCCGGGCAGCGACGGCCATAAAGACAGCCCTCCGGCTTAAGCCGGTACGCTGAACAACAGCAGACTGGCCGCGCCCGAACTTTGCAATCCGTAGCCTCCGGCCAGCGTAGCGGGCAAGAATGCCGGCGCGCGCGCAGACAACGCCAGTTTACGGCCGCGGCGGCACTGCAAGCTCACTTCCCCCTCCAACACCATCAGGTGCCGCGCATAGCCCGGCGCGCGCCCATCCCGCCAGGACGCCGGACTGCGGCGCGTGCCGCGCAATTCCAAACGATAGGCCTGGAAGAACGGCCAGCGCTGGGGGTCGTCCACCAGGCGCCAGAGCGCGGCCTGGGCCGACTGCCGGCCTACGGCCGCCGGCCGCGGACGGCACACGAAATCCTTAGGCCGCAGCGGGGCCATATCCAACTCGGCGACCCAAGCCGCCAGTTCCTCCGGCGCCACGCCGCCGGCCGGGGCGCCCTTGCGGAATACCAGCCGCCCCTTCCAGGCGAACGGCGTGAAGAAATCACACAGGCTATAGGTGGTATCCGAAGTCTGCTGGACCTCGGCCAGCCGGGTATGCCCGCGCGCCGGCAAAGGCAGCCAAGCCTCGTTCTTGGGCGCGGGCAGGCCGGCCCGGCGCGCCGCCGCCGGAACGGCCCGGCCCGAACGCAAGGCCCGCGACAGAGCGGCTTGGGCCGGATCGCGCGGGTGGGTCTGATGCGAGAGACCGAACAGAGCGTGGATCACCCCGCCCCGGACCAGGAGCAGGTTGCCGGCCTCGGCCGCCAAGTCGACCTGGTTGAGCGTCTCCACGATGCGGGCGCGGTTGGCGCATAAGCCGGCCAACAGCACGGGCAGGAACCGGGATTGGCCGGGCTTGAGCAGCGGGCCGAGCTCCTCGGTCAGGCGCAGATCCGGCCCAGCCGCGCCGCTGCGCCAACCTTGGCGGCCCAGGACCCCGGCCCAATGGCCGTGGCTGCGCTGGAACCTGGAAAATCCCGCGGCGTCGCGCACGCACAAGGCGCCATGGAAGCGGCGCAGCATGGCGTTCTCCAACTTCAGCCAGCCCAACAAGTCGCGGCGCGGCACGCTGCGGTTGAATCCGATATGGGCCAAGGGCGGGAAATCCGTGGTTATGAGCTTGGCGAACATGGGCGAGACATCTCCGAACAGGGCCCGCGAGCGGCTGCCCAAAAGCTCGGGATGCGACCGCAGCAGCGCGTCCAGGGTCCCGCCGCCCCGCAGCCGGGCCCGGCCCCCGGCTTGGGTGGAATCCAGCCAGACCTCCTCGCCCCAGGATTTAGGCACCCTTTCGGGCCGCAGGGCCAGAGGCCTATCCAGGTCGGTCATTTCCGCACCAATCGCTCCGTGAGATAATCCAGCATCTTCTGCCAGCGCGGCCCGTTCTCATCCCCATGATCCGCGTTCGGGAATTCTTCCATGAACTTATCCTGAGAAGGCATGAGCCCGAACGCCAATTTTATGCCCTCGGGCGGGCAGGTGCGGTCGCGCAGACCGAACTGGATCTTGACCGGCATGTAGATCTTAGGCGCGAAATTGAGCACGTCGAAATAGCGCAGCGTGGATTCCACCTGGACGCGCTGCTCGGGATGCTGGTCCAGATACTCCCGGATATCCTTGAACGGCCCCTCGGCCGCGGGCAGGGAGCCCAAGAAATCGCACAAAAACGGAAAATCCGCGGACACGGCCGCGACCCGAGGGTCCAGCCCGGCCAGCACCAAGCTCAAGCCGCCGCCCTGGCTGGCTCCGGCCGCGCCCAAACTCTTGGAGTCGACTTCCGGGAAACTGGCCAGGACGTCCAAACTGATCACCGCGCGCGCGAACATCTCCCTATAGACATAAGTCTGCGGGCTGGCCAGGCCGGAAAGTATGTACTGCTGGTTGTCTATAGGATACGAGGACAAGTCCACCTCGTAGCCCCGGCCCTGGTACCAGAGCACGGCAAAGCCGCGTGCCGCCACGTCGCGCGGCGCCGGCACCTGGCCCTGGCTGTACCAAGGGCTGATGAGCATCCCGGGGAAAGGGCCCTCGCCCGTGGGCCGGCAGTACCAGGCGTGCACCGGCTTTCCCGCCAGGCTGGAGTAATGCGCTTTGAAACAGGCGACCTTATCGTCGCTCTGGGCCGGCGCCGGCTCCAGCCGGACCTGGACTGCGGCTTCCGAGGCCTCCCGCATCGCATCCTGCCAGAATCGGTCGAAATCCGCCGGGGCCTGGGCCCAGACCGCGATTGCGGCTTGCAGCAATATAGGTATCAGGTTCATATAGGCTGCATGATACCAAATGCGGCTTGCCCGGCTTTGCGCACGGCTTCTTCTATGATGATCGTAGCCGCCCGATAAGCCTCGGTATTGGGCAAGCCGGCGGTGCGCTCCCGCAGTTCCGCCGCGCTGACCAGCGGTCCGATGGCCGCGCCCAAGGCGCGCCGGCGCGGCAGCCACGCGCCCTTAGGCATGGCTTCGAACACGCCGCTTATGTACACGGGCAGCACATCGGCCGAGAATTTGAGCGCCAAGAACCCCAAGGTGGGCCCAAAGGCGCCCATCCGTCCGTCCCGCGTGCGCGTGCCCTCCGGGAATATGAGCAGATTGCGCGCATCCGCCAATACCCGGCCGGCCGCGCGCAGGGACACATGCAGACTGGCGCGGCGGTTGAAGGGCAAAAGGTTGGTGAAATTAGTGAAATACCAGCGGCGCAGGGGCGCCTGAAAGAAATAATCCTTGGCCGCCACGGAGACCAATTCCCGGCCGGCCGGGCCCAGGGCATGCTTGATCAAGCCCATGTCCAGATGGCTGGCATGATTGGCCGCGATCACCAAGCCGCCCCGGCTCGGCACGTTATGCGCGCCCACCACCCGGACCCGGAAGAAATGCCGGTAGAGCGCCAGCTGGACCAGGCCTAAAAGATACCGGGCCAGCCGATTGGCGGCCGAGCGCGGCCGGGCATGGTAAGGGATGTGGGAACCGGGAACTGCAGGTTCGGCGCGCATCCCTGGATTTTACCAGTTATAGGCCTAATGACCCAAGAACGAACTGGCCCAAATCCTACGCTTTTTGGGGCGGAAGTCCCATTTCATAGACAGCCGCATTCTAATAGAATAGGATGTCTTACATCATTCCGCAGCACAAAGGAGTCATATGAAAAAGGTATTCCCAGTGTTCTTGGTGTTCTTAGCCATGGGCTTCGGCGACGTGGTCGGCCCCATGGTCAGCTTGGCCAAGGAGACCTTCACGCTCTCCAACTTCATGGCCCAACTGCTTCCCTTCTCGGGCTTTTTGATGTTCGGCCTGCTCTCCGTGCCCATGGGAGTGCTCCAGGACCGCAAAGGCAAGAAATACCTGCTCCTGCTCGGCCTGGCCATAGCCTTGATCGGCTTGCTCACGCCGATGTTCGCGGGCATGTACGGCCCCAAGCCCCAGATCACCCCGGGCGACTCCATGAAGTTCTACGTGCTGCTGGCCTCCATATTCCTGCTCGGCGCCGGCGCCACTACCCTGCAGGTGGTAGGCAACCCCATAATGCGCGACGTGTCCCCGGAAGGCGCTTATTCCAGCAACCTCTCCCTGGCCCAAGCCATCAAAGCCATCGGCTCTTCTTTGGGCTTCCTGCTGCCGCCTTTCGCCGTGGCCGTGCTGGGCCTGGATTGGCCGGTGCTCTTCCCCATATACTCGGCCATCATAGTCATCACCCTGCTCTGCTGCGCGCCCATGCAGGTCAATGAAGCCAAAGACCCCAACGCGCACCCGGTGACGCTCGGTTCCTGCCTGTCCTTGCTGTTCCAGGACGGCTTCATCCTCATGATGGTCATGGGCATATTCCTATATGTAGGCGCCGAAGTCTGCTTCAGCTCGGGCGTGCCCTTGCTGCTCAAGGAAAAATTCGGCATCACCGGCTTCGGCCTCTGGGTGAGCTGGGCCTTGTTCTTCCTGCCCATCCTGCTCGGACGCTTCGCCGGGGCCATGGTCCTCAAGCGCATTTCTCCGCGCAAGTTCCTGGTCGCGACCGTGCTGCTCTCGGTGGCGGGCATACTCTGCGTGTTCACCGGGATGCGGGCCCTCACCTTCGCCGGCATCATCCTGACCGGGCTGGGATTTGCCAACATCTTCCCGCTGATCTTCTCCATCACCGTAGACGCCAAGCCCGAGAAGACCAACGCCATCTCCGGCCTCATGGTCACGGCCATCGTGGGCGGAGCCATAGTGCCGCCGCTCATGGGCCTGATGGCGGACCTGACCGGCTCGATCCAGATCGGCTTCGTAGTGCCCTTGGCCGCGCCCTGCTACATAGCCTGGGCCGCGCTAGCCAACCTCAAGCGCTCGGCCCCGACCGCCTAGAGCAAGCCATGGCTATCGACTCGACTCACGACCCGCGCGTAGTGATGACGTTGGATGCCGGCGGCACCAATATGGTGTTCTCCGCCATGCAAGGCGACAAGCCTGCGGTCAAGCCCATAACCCTGCCCTCCCAAGCCGACAACCTGGAGGCCTGCCTAGGCGTGATCGTGCAGGGCTTCACGGAGGTGAAGAAACAACTCCAGCCTGCGCCCGTAGCCATAAGCTTCGCCTTCCCCGGCCCGGCGGATTATCCGGCCGGCATCATAGGCGACCTGGGCAACCTCCCCGCGTTCCGCGGCGGGGTGGCCCTGGGACCCATGCTGCAGGACAAGTTCAAGATCCCGGTGTTCATCAACAACGACGGGGACCTGTTCGTATACGGAGAAGCCATCGCCGGATTCCTGCCTCATGTCAACGCCCAGCTTAAGAAAGCCGGCAGTCCCAAGCAATACCAGAACCTGTTCGGCATCACCTTGGGCACGGGCTTCGGCGG
>JBAZVY010000136.1:0-7241 GCA_041660645.1 Elusimicrobiota bacterium
AGCCAGCAGGCCGCGCCGGAGGCCGTGCCCAAGGCCAGATGCGGCCGGCGCCAGCCGCCGGGCAAGGGGACCAGGTCGGTGAGCAGGCCGAAGAGCGGCTTGACCATGAACGGCAGGGTCATCCAAGCCACGAACCCGGCGGCTTGCCCGGCGCTGAGCCGAAGCCCGTCCTTGAGCAGGTAGTTTACGGGCTCATAGGCTATCCCGCACATGCCTTGGGCGAAATAGTTCACTGCGCAGAATATGTAAAGCCGATCGAGCTTGGAGGCCATAGCCGAAGAATCGAGATTCTAGCAGTTTGAACGGAATCATTGTAGAATCGGCATATGCTCCAGACCCTGACGCTAGCTCTCGCACTCGCCTTATGCCCGCATGCCTTTGCCCAGTATGCGGCTCCCCCTTCGGATGCGGACGAAACTCCGGCCGAGGCCATGACTGAGCCCGCCCCCCCGCAATCGGATGCCGGAGCCGACCAGGCCCCGGCCGAGGAGCCGAAGGAGCCGGAATCCGCCGCGCCCGAAGAAAGCAGTCCCGCTTCCGGCCGCGACATGTCTTTGGAGGACGCCAAGGTAAATTTCGTCACGATAGTGGAGATGTACCTGGCCGCGCGCAACGAGGACGGCCAGTGGCCGCTGGCCCAGAACAACCCGGGACGGGCGCTCAAGCTCAAGATCGACCAGTTCCGAGAGGCAGGCCTGCGCCAAGTGAGCCCTGGAGTATTCAAGGGCCGCGTGCTCTTGCGGGGCCGGGCTCAGGCCTCGCGCCTGGAGGCGGATTTCACCGTGGATTTCCGGTCTTCGTTGTGGAAGGTCGCCGAGATGAGCCTGGCTTCCGATGCCGGCCAGCCCGCAGCCAAGCCCCGATCCCAGCCTAAGAAGAAGGTCCGGCCGGCCGCGAAAGCCGCGGCCCCCGGGAGCCCGGCGCCGAGCGCGCCCCCGCTTCCGGGGCGCCCGCCGGTCAGTCCAGCAGGAACAAAGTAAGCTCGAACACTACGCCGGCCGGCAGAGCTAGGGCCAACTGGGTGAACATATCCGGGCCGGGCGTAAGCAAGGCCGCGGCAATGAATATCAGTAGATAGGCGTAGCGCCGCCTTTGGGCCAAGGCCCGGCGCGACACCCAGCCCATGCGGTTGAGCAGATAGAGCGCCACCGGCAGTTGGAACACCCCGCCGAAGGCCAGGGTCATGCCGGTGACGAAATCCAGATATCCGCTCAAGGTCATCAGCGGCCGGATATCGTCGCTTCCGAACGCCAGCAGCACGCGCATGGCCGCGGGCACCACCAGCAGCAGCGCGGCCGCGGCGCCGGCCAAGAACAGCAGGTAGGACGCCGGGACCACGAACTTGCCGCTGCGGCGAAGTTCCGGAGGCAGGGCTCGGGCCACGAACAGCCAGACCTGATGCAGCATCAGGGGCAGCGCGGCCAGGGCGCCTACCCACAGCGCGACCTTTAGGCGCACCATGAAGGCTTCGGTAGGATAGGTGAATATCACGCCGCCCGCGTTCCGGGCCAGTCCGGACAATAGATCGCCCGACCAGCGGTAGCACAAAGCCGTGCCCAGCAGAAGGTATAGGAAGATGAATATCAGCCGTCTGCGCAGCTCGATGAGATGGGAGACTAAGGATTGCGGCGGGTCATCCAGCGGCGCGATATCCAGCTCTTCTAGGACAGGAGGTATTGGCATGCGTGGTGCTCCTCCTTGCCCGGGCTCCAGGGCAGGGCGGCCACTCGGATGCCCAGTTCCCGGACCGCGGCCGCGGTAGCCGCGTCCGGCAGGCGCTGGTCATAGCCCAGGACCAGTATGTCCGGCTTTTCCGCCCGCAGGGCCGCGGTGAAGTCGCGGCGCGAGCCGACCCGCACCTTGTCGGCCAGGCCCAGCCTGCGCATGCGCCGCAGACGCAAAGCCGCGGGCACGGCGTTGGACTTATGATTGTGCGCGTCGTTGGTCAGCAAGACCACCAAGCGGTCGCCGAGCGCGCGGGCCCAGCGCAGACTGCGCAGATGGGCCTTGTGGATGCGGTTGTAGCAGCCCGCGGCCAACACCGTCACCGGCCGTTGCGGGCCGCCGCGGGGTTCAGTCTTTGTCCGGGGAGGCTTTGCTCGCATCCGTGATGTCTTCGCGCATGCCGGCTTTGAACGTCCGGACCGCCTTGCCGCAGGCCCGGGCCAATTCCGGTATCTTGTTCGGCCCGAACAACAGCAAGGCCACCAAGATGATCAACAACAGTTCGCCGTAACCCAGATTCGCCATATTCCACCTCGCCGCGGCCGCCTCGGCCGCACCAGACTGATTCTATCATTTTAAGCTAAAATGAGGCATGGCCGTGGACTTCAGATTCGTGCTCACAGGCGCCAAGCGGGTGTTCGACTCGCGGCCCATGTACGCCCAGGTCATGGTGACCGAGGACTGCAACCTGCGCTGCGCCTATTGCGACGAGTATAAGGCGCATGCCCCCTTGCCGCCCCTGGCCGAGCTGCAGCGGCGGGTGGATATCCTGGACCGCTGGGGCGTGCAGGTGTATGATTTTTTAGGCGGCGAGCCGCTCCTGCACCCCGGCCTGCCCGGGCTGATCCGGCACGCCAAATCCAAGCGCCGCGGCTCCAACCTGGCCACGGTGATAACCAACGGCTTCCTGCTCACTCCGGACGTGGTGCGCGGCCTCAACGCCGCGGGCCTGGACTTCATGCAGGTATCGGTGGATTCCATAGAACCCACGGACATGTCCCAGAAGGCGCTCCAGACCCTTATGCCGCGCCTGCAGATGCTGGCCCGCGAGGCCCGGTTCCAAGTCGAGGTCCAGACCGTGCTCAACGAGCGGACCCGGGCTGATTACAGCCGCTTCCGGGAGATGCTGGCCGGCCTGCCCTTTGCCTTCGGTTTTTCCATAATGCACGGACCGGGCGGCCGCATCGCCATACGCGGCCGCGAGTACCTGGACCTGCTGGAACGCTACGGGGTGTTCGAAGGCGTGAATTTCTACGGCCAGCATCTGCGCGAGATGTTGGACGGAGATTTCTCCCGGCCCTGGAAGTGCCTGGCCGGATGCAAATTCCTCTACGTCAACGGCCAGGGCGAAGCGCAATGGTGCGGACAGCAGCGGGAATGCCGGCGCAAGCTCGAGGACATGGATCTGGCTTGGCTGCGCGCCAACCGCAGGCACAAACCCTGCGAGCCGGGCTGCGCCTTGGGCTGCGTGCGCATGGTATCGGCCACCCTGGGCGAGCCCTTCAACACCCTGGGGGCCAGTCTGGCCTTGGCCCTGGGCCTGAGCCGCAAGTCTAAATCTTAAAAAAGCCCCGGCGCCTCCCGCCGTGAAGACGGGCTGCGCCGGGGCGTGCGGCCGCTTCAGTTGTGGATCATCTCCGGCAGACGCGCCGGGTCATACGTGCCTACGGTCCGGCCCGAGGCGTCGCTGAGCACGACCAGGCCGCTATCCGACGTCTTGGCCTGCATCATGACCGCGCCCTGGGCGTCCTTGGCCACCATGCCTTCGGCTCCGGGTTCGAACACCACCGTGCTCGAGAGTTTGCCTTTGTGGAAGCTGTCCACGCGCAGGCGCTTGGTGTCCGGCATATAGCTGAGCACGGCCTGGTCCTCTCCGGCCTGTAGGGACTTCACGTTCTTGGCCTGGATCGGGTTCTTGCCGCCCCAGAACTCGATGGAGTTGAAGATTATGGCGTCGCCCAAGGTCGCGAAGAAGTACACGGGCAATATGGCCATGCCCAAGAACACGCCTTCATTGACCCACTTGCTCCCCACCTCGCCATTCCATTTATACAGTTTCTTGGTCAGGTTGAACGGGCCATAACAGCCCGCGAAACCTACGGCCAAGGCGATCACGAACGGCAACGTTTTTTTCATCATTGTCCTCCCTGCGGATCATTGCTGCTATGAAGGAACATACCACTCCGCATCCGGCAAGTCAATGCGGGGCCGCGTTCCGTTTGACCTTATTTTGATGCGGCCGCGGTCAGTCCGCGCAGGAATGGGTGAGGCTCAGTTCCCGGCCGCCGGCCAAGGACTGCGCCCAGGCCGCGAATTCTCCGGCCTTGTCTTGTACCAGGCGTCGAGCCTTATCCATCTCGCCTTGGCGGCTGGACAGGTTCTCGCAGACTATGCGTTCCAGGTCGGCCATGCGGTAAAGATAGACTCCGTCCAAGCTCTGCACGGACTCTTCCACGTCCCGAGGCATGGCGATATCTATTATGAACAGCGGGCGGCCGCGGCGCCGGGGCAAGACGTCCGCCACCAAGCCCCGGGTGAGCACGGGCAGGTCCGAGCCGGTGGAGGCCAGCACGATGTCGGCGCCCGCGACCGCGGAGCCGAGTTCGGCCCAGTCCCGCACCCGCACGGACTCCGCGGCCGCGCCTTGGCCGGAGGAACTCCGCAGGTCGGCGGCCAGCGCCTCGGCGCGCTGTTGGGTGCGGTTGATGATGCACAGGCCGCAGACCCCGCGGCAGAGGAAATGCAGGCAGGCCAGTTCCGCCATGCGGCCCGCGCCCAGGACCAGGACCTGGCTGGCCGAGAGGTCGCCGAACGCTTCGCCGGCCAACTGCACGGCCACGGAAGCGGCCGAGGTCGGTCCGGAAGCGATGCCGGTGCCGTGCCGGACGCGCTTGCCCACATAAAGCGCGCGCTGGAACAGCACGTTGAGCCGTTTCGCGGTCATGCCCGAGGCAAAAGCGGAATCATATGCGGCCTTGACCTGCCCCAATATCTCGGTCTCTCCCACCACCAGCGAATCCAGGCCGGAGGCCACGGAGAAAAGGTGCGCGGCCACGGCTTCGCCGGCGCGTATCGCCGCCCCATCGCCCAATGCGCAGCCGGCCAGGCGCTCCAACAAACGGATGACTTCGGCCGTATCCTCATGGGCATGAGCCCGGCACAGGTAGAGTTCGAAGCGGTTGCAAGTGGCCAGGGCTACGGCCTCGGGCCAGCCGGCCGACCTCAGGGCGGACAGGACCTGACCGGGGTCCAGCCGCGCCAGGCGCTCCCGGACCGCTACCGGAGTGTCTTTATGGCTGAATCCGATCTGGAGCAGATTCACGTTGGGCTATTTCAGGGTTGGGAGAACACATCGGCAAAAGCCTTGAACATGGCCAGATAGCCCAGGGCGGCCGCGCCCAGGATCGCGAGCGCCGGCAGGATGACGGCCATCGCGCCGGGGTCCTTGGCTCCAGCCGGACGCGAGGCCATGGCGCGGAGGACCTGAAGAGAAACCGGCGCGCCGTGTCCGGGCAGCACATAAGCGTTGGCCATGCGCGGGTCGGCGGTGCCGCCTACGCTTAAAGCCAGCATGCCGGGCAGGGCCTTCTCCATGTTGCGGTCCGTCTCATTGCCGATCTGCGGGATGGCGCGCCCGCTGACGCGTTCGGCCCAGCGCCAGGCCTTTTGGGCCAGCCGGCTGGGCCGCTCGGGGCTCAAGGGCACGTACATATTGTCGCCTAGAGCCAGGGCCTCCCGGGGCGCGATGCCCAGGGCGTTGGAGATGTACTTGACGGAAGCGGACTTGTTCACGATGGAAAACTGGATGTAGGCCGGGTTGGCCGGGTCCTTGGGCACGCGGGCATTGACCTTCACTTCCATCCCGCGCTTATTGAGCTCAGACTCGAAGATGCGCCCGGCTTTCTTGACCACGTCCGCGGGCGTGCCCGCGGCCAGCATCATGGCGTAGCTGTAGGCCTGCCAACTCTCGGCCGGGTTCTTGGCGTCGCCGGGATGCTGGGAGGTCCCCAAGGCGGCCAACTGGTCCTTCACGGCGGCGATGGCGGCCAGCACCGGCTGGCGGCGCGAATCGTCGAAAGGCGGATACTCCCAGACCTTGACCGGTTCGCCCTGCGCGTCATAGCGGTATACCTTGCCGCCGCTCACCGCGGCCACGTACATGCCGGCGCGGTCCGCGGCCGGGATGGCGGCGAGGGACTCGAAGGCGCTGAGCTGGTGCCCGCCGGACGCGTCGGTGCGGTCCGTGATGACCGCGACTTCTTTTCCGGACCGGCGCACCGCGGCTATGGCCGCGGCCATCTCCGGGGTCAGCACGCTGTTGTACGGCCCCAGGGTATCGTCGAAATCCGAGAACGCCACGCGCTTGGACGCGGCCTCGTCCAGGACCTTCTGGGCCAGGGCCGGCCCGGCCGGGGGCAAGCTGGCCACGATCCCGAAAGCCGAGGCTACGGCCGCCAGGAAGCGCCGCTTGGCTCCGTACATCACGCTGCTGTCCGTGGCCGGGGCCGTCCGGACCGCGGACTGGACTGCGGGCACGGGCTGGGCCGATGCGGCCTGGGCTGCGGAGGCCCGGAGCGTAGGGGCGGGCGCGGCCGCCGCGGCGGCTGCGACCGGAGAATCTGCGCCGGATGCCGAGCGCCCGCCGGTCATCAGGTCTTCGACCCGCTGGCCGACCGCGGAAGAGCCTTCCGCGCCCAGGCTGGGGGTTTGCAGGGACGCGGCTTCGGCCTGCACCGCTTCCGCCAGCTTGCCTACCGGCTGGGATGCGGGCGGTTGCGCGGCGGCTGAGATCTGGCTCTGAGCCTGGACCGGGGATGCCGCCGGAACCAAAGCCGGAGCGGGCGCGAGCACGGGCAGCCCCAGGATCAAAGAGGGGACGAGCCGGCCGGCAGCCTGGGCCGGCGGGTTAGCGGTCGGCAGCGTGATGCTGGGCAGGCCGGAGGTCTTGACCCGGACCCCAGCGCGAACGTCGGCCGCGGAAACGGAAGGGACCGGCAATGCCGAAAGTGAAAGGGCCGCAGCTAGCAGCGCTTGCGCTAGTCTTCGCATCCGGAGTCCTGGTTCACTAGGCATGTGCATCCTCCTATATACCGTTATATCCATTATAGTACCTATGCGCCCGGACGGGCTGGGCCGTTAGGGCAGCAATAAACGTTTTTTGGCCTAGGCCTTTGGACCCATATGCATATAGGTCTTTAGGCCCTTAGGAGGTCCAAAGGTCCTATATACAATGCATACGAGATCGCGCCGAGCAGGGAATCCGAATCCTAGGAGGTCCTGTAATGTCTCACGCCGAGAAATTACTCGCTGTCCTGATCGCATGTCTTTGCGTTCCAGTATTCGCCCACGCCAAAGCCTGTCCCAAGGATACCCGCAATCTGCCTCGCCGCATAGTATCCTGCCAGCCGGACGCCAGCCTGGCCCAGTGCCGCGCCGTGGTGGAGGAAGTGAGCTGTTCCGTGGTCCGGGAGTTGACGAGCATCCACGCCCTGGTCATAACCGTGCCTTCCTTCGGC
>JBAZVY010000137.1:0-7146 GCA_041660645.1 Elusimicrobiota bacterium
GGCCCCGCCACACGCTGAGCCCAGAGCCGCCGCAAGGTCTCGCGGTCCGTGCCGCCCAGGCGCGCGCACATGTCGGTGATGCGCACCACGGGCCGGCCGTCCGCATACATCAGCGCGTCCGCGATGACATAAGGCTGGGGCCCGTAGCCCAGCTCCTTGACCGCTACCTCATAGACCACTTTCTTGGTCTTAGCCGTGACTTGGCCGCGGCAGTGCAAGCCGCTGGTCACGCCGGGCACGGGCTCGAACCAGCACTGGTCCTTCTCCCCCACCCAGCCCTGGCGCATGAGCAAGACCCGCAGGGTATGCATGCAGCACTCATACATGAGCGTGCCGGGCATGACGTTGTCGTCCTTAAAATGACAGGTCAGATGCCAATCGTCCGGATGGATATCCGCCTCGCCCCGGATCGACCCTAAGCCGAAGCGGCCGCCCTTCGGGTCGAGCTCGAGTATGCGGTCCACCAGCTTCATGCGGCCCAGGGGCAATCCCATGGGCGCGCGCAGGTCCAACCCCGAAAAAGCCGGGCCGAAGCACGCGGCCAAGTCGCCCTGACGCAGAGCCAAAAGCTGCTGGTCATCGTAAGCTTCTTTGCCGGAAAGCGGGACTAAATCCTGCCAGTCCGACGGCCTCTGGCCCGGTTTGGGCTTGAGGTCGTCCGCGGTGAACACCACGCCCTTGCCCGCGGCCAGCTCCGCGGCCGTGAAGAACCCGGTGCAGCCCTTGCGCATGCTCAGCAAAGGCTGGCCGCCCACCGTGCTCTCGAAGGAGAAGAAGAACAGCCACACGTCGTTGTGCCGGGTGAAATGGTCGATCTTGATGTCATAGCGGATCACTTCGCCCGGGCCGGGCAAGCCGCGATGAAAGGTCACTTCCGCGTCCAAGAGCCGGTACACGCGCAAGCCCTGGGTCTGGGAATCTATGCCCAGATAGCCGGACAAGAACAGGTCAGCCTGGCCGGCTTCCACGGCGATACAGGTCGGGATGCGGCCGCCGTCCAGATACCAAGCCCCGGGATGGATGTCGTGCTCGGTGACCAAGCGGCCGGACTTCATGGAACCGGGCTCGCCGGACACGCTGACCATGCGGTCCACGAGCATGAGGGGCTCGTCGGGCAGGCGCACGCGCGTGGGATAGCTGTCTACTTCCGCGAACTTGGCGCCCAAGACCTTGGCTATGGAGCCGACCGCGAATTCCAGGCATTGCTTCCGATCCAAGAATGCGGGCTCGGGGCCGCGGACCGGCGGGTCCGCTATCCTTATCCCGCCTGCGCCGGTCAGGGACTTAAGGATATCCGTCTGCAAGGTGATGTTCTTGAGCTGGGCCTGGGCGAACTGCTGGGACAAGCGGAGGAAGGTCTCGTGGGCCTTGAAATTAGCGGACTCGGCCGCAAGCAGCTGGCTCTGCAAAGCTGACTCGACGCGCACAGGCTCCGGCAGAGGCATGCGGACCTCGGCTTGCACCGAGAACGCGGGCGCGGGTCTGACGGCGCGCTTCGGCTTCCACTCCAAAGGCCGCGGCGCTGCCCTGCCCAAAGGCACCGCCACCATGGGCTGGGGCGTAGCCTCGGGCTGATGGTCCGCGGCGCAGGACGGCAGTCCGTACAGGGCCTTGAGGTCCACGGGCATGCGCTCGGACACCAGCATGGCCAAGAGGCGCAGCACCGAGCCCACTTCGTCATTGCCCTTCACGCACGCGGATTTAGCCGCGTAAGGCAGGGGCCCCAGGATCTTGCCGATCATGCGGGTGCAGGAAGCTTGCGGGCCCAGCTCCACGAACACGCGCGCGCCGTCCGCGTATACCTGATTTATCAAAGCCGGGAAGTCCAGGCTGCGGATGGCCTGGGTGGTGATGGAATCCGCGGCGCTGTCCTTGGTCACTTCGTAGGACTTGCCCCAAGCCCCGCTGTAAAAGCGCACCCCGGGCACCGGGGCCGTGGGCAGAAGATGCAGTTCCCGGTATTGCTTGGCCACCAGTTCCGCGGCCGGAAAATGCACGGTGGATACGCCCTGCAAAGGCAAGAACACGCAGCCCAGGCCTTCCACCAGATGGTCCACGGCCTTGCGATAGCCGCCCACCACGCATTCAAAGGGAGCGTTGACTATGAGCAGGGCGGCGCGCTCCATGCCCTTCAAGGCCATCTTCACCGAGGCCTCGGGCCGGTCTATGACGCCCAACACCCAGTCCATGCGCTCCTCACTGGGCAGGTTCCAGAACCTGCGAGCCGCTTCGCAGGGCCCGGCCAGGTCATTAACGAAAAGAGTGGATTGCCGCATGCGCCGCAGCATCTCGTCGCGCCCGGTCCAGGCCCGCAGGGAGAACAGACCCGCGGTCTCGCCCAGGCTGTAGCCGACCACGCGCTTAGGCTGCACCCCGAATGAGCGCACCAGGTCGCTGACCACCGTGGCATGGGCCACGGACCCGAATATCATGGCGTGGAAATCCGCCGCGATGACGGCCTCGGCCTGGGCTTGCCAGCCCTCGGGCCAGGAGAAGCGCCAGGGCGCGAAACGGTGGGGCATGACCTGGCTGCGCAGGTAGCCGTTCGCCTGGTCTTGGTGGCGCAATATCTCCGGCCACTGCACGCCCAAGCCCAGACCCATGCCCAGATACTGGTTGCCGGAACCCGGGAACACGAAGGCCAAGGCCTCCGGCCCGAAAGGCTCGCGGCTGGTGAGATGGATGCGGTCGCCGGCTATGGGCCGCTCCGGATTGTCGCGCAGGGAAGACTCGGCCGTGCGCAAAAGCCCCAGCAAGTCCTCGGCGTCCTTGGCCACCAGGGCCAGGGACGCCGAGGACTTGCTGGGCCGGACGGGGTGTCGGCCGAGAGCGTGAACAGGGCCTCGCGCCGCGCGCCCAAAGGCTGGCGGCGCTGAGCCGCCACCCGGACGTCGTCGGGCTTATGCGCGGCCTCCTCCAGCACCAGGTGCCCGCAATTGCCGTCTATGCCCATGCTGCTGACCGCGGCCCGGCGCGGGCCCTCGGCCCGATTGCGCAGCCAATACTGGGGCCGGATCGGCACATGGAAGCGTTTGTTGGCCCGCTCCAGTTCAGGCAGAGCCGAGAACGGACGCAGGGGCGGAAGGATCTCCTGGTACAAGGCCAAGGCGGCCTTGACCGCGCCCGCCAGCCCGGACGCGGCCCCGGCGTGCCCGAGCTGGGACTTGACGCTGCCCAAGGCGCAGGGCAGGTCCGTAGAAGCCGTTCCGTAGAAATCCGCCAAAGCCTCGGCCTCGATGCGGTCCTCGGCCGGCGAGCCGCTGCCGTGGGTCTCCAGATAGCCCACCGTGGAAGGGTCCACGCCCGCGTCCGCGTAAGCCCGGCCCAAGGCCGCGGCATAAGCCGAAGCGGAAGGCGCGGCCCGGTCCACGCCGAGCCCCGAGGCGAAGCCCAGGCCCTTGATCACGGCGTAGACCCGGTCTCCGTCGCGCTGCGCGTCGTCTAAGCGCTTAAGGATCATGGCGGCCGCGCCCTCGCCGGGCACCGTACCGTCGGCCTTCACGTCGAAAGGCCGGGCCGGGCCGGAGGCGGAGAAGGGCCGCTGGGCCGCGCTGCCCAAAAGCGAACGCAGGTCTCCGGCCAAGTCCACGGCTCCGGCTATGGCCAGGTCGATATCGCCCTGCTGCAGGGCGCGCACCGCGGTCTCCAGGGCGCGCAAGCCGGAGTTCTCCTCGCCCGAGACCGTGAAACTGGGCCCGGCCGCATGGAACTCGCGGGCGATGCGGCTGGCCACGATGCCGCCCAAGGCGCCCATGGTGCGGTTGGCGGACAAAGCCGGGCCGGCCGCGTCGCGCAAGCGGCCGACGAACTCCCGCTCCTCGGATTCGGACAACTCCCAGCCCTGCTCCCGAGCCCAGGTCCGGGCCGATTCCTGCATGGACCAGCGTAGGTCGAAATTCGTGGTGTTGAGGTCCAAGCCCAGGCCGATGAACACGCCGCAGGCCGCGCCCGGGAATTCCTGGAGACCGGCGTCGGCCACGGCTTGAGCCGCGGTATCCAGCATGAGCAGCTGCTGGGGAAGCATCTCCGCCAGTTCCTTGGGCGGGATGCGGTAAGCGCAAGCCGCGGCCTCGACCCCGCTCAGATAGTGCCCGGGGAGATTCCCGGCCTCGGCCGAGCCCCACCAGCGCTCTTGAGCCGCGGCCGGCGCGGCCGGGACCTCGGCCGAGCCCAAGACCGTCTCTTGGAAGCGGCGCAGTCCGGCGCAAGGGCCGAAGCGCGCGTCCATGCCGATTATAGCCACCGGACAGCCCGGGGCCGGCCGCGTGGCCACTGTCCCGGCGCGCTTCGCGGCGCGATGCGCGCCCGCGCCGCATCCATATTCCTCCACCAGCACGTGGGCGTTGATGCCCCCGAAGCCGAAAGCGCTGACCGCGGCCCGGCGCGGGGTGGTGTCGTCGCGCGGGGTCCAATCCGCGGCCTCCCGCTGCACCCGGAACGGGCTCTCCTCCAGGGCTAGGCCCGGGGCCGGGCGGTTGAAATTGGCGCTGGGCGGCAGGCGCTTG
Source organism: Elusimicrobiota bacterium (assembly GCA_041660645.1). GTDB lineage: Bacteria > Elusimicrobiota > Elusimicrobia > UBA1565 > UBA9628 > UBA9628. The sequence continues at coordinate 4,506 of JBAZVY010000137.1, forward strand.
CGCGCGAAAGCCAGCAAGACCTTGGTCAGGCCGGCGGCGCCGGCCGCGGTGAGCATATGGCCCACGTTGGACTTGACCGAGCCCAGGGCGCACTGGCCCGCGCTCCAGCCCCGCTGGCCCCACAGGGCCTTGAGGCTGGCCACCTCCACCGGGTCGCCGGCGGCCGTGCCCGGCGAATGGCACTCGATGAGATCCACCTGGGCCGGGGACCAGCCCGCCTGCTGGTAGGCCCGGCGCATGGCGCCCAGCTGGCCCGGGGTGTTGGGGGCCAAGAGGCTGCCGCCCACGTCGTTGGACAAGCCCACGCCCGCGATCAGGCCATGGATGTGGTCGCCGGCGCGCTCCGCGTCGGCCAGGCGCTTGAGCACGAACATGCCCGCGCCCTCGCCCACCACCAGGCCGTCGGCGGCTTCGTCGAAAGGCGCGGGCCGGCCCGAGGACGACAAGGCCCGCAGTTGGGCGAAGCCCATCTGGGTGTAGAGGCTCTCGGGCCGGGACACCCCGCCCGTGATCATGGCGTCGCGCCGGCCGGAGCGCAGTTCGTCGCAAGCCAGCTTCAAAGCGTAAAGGGAGGAGGCGCAGGCCGCGTCCAGGGCCAAGCTGCCCCCGCCCAGGCCCAAGGCCCGGGCGATGACCCCGGCCGGCAGGCCGGCCACATAGCGGTTGATGGGGTCGGTCCGGCGCTCCGCGGCCAGCCGCCGGCCCAGGAGTTTCTCCGCCAGCACCGGGGCCAGCAGTTCCCGGGTCAAGGCCGAGGCCGCTTCCGTGGGCAGGACGATGTTGCCGATGACCACGCCCACCCGGGAGCGGTCCAGGCCTTCGGTGCGGCTGGCCCGCCAGGCGGCGCGGGCCGCGTGCAGGGCCAGATGATAAGCGGGATCGAGCTTGCGCAGGAAGCTCTCTTCCAACTCCAAGCCTTCGGGATCGAACTGGAAGCCTTCTACCAGGCAGGCCTTGAGGCAGTAGACCTTGTCCGGAGCCGGCCGGGCCGGATCAAAGGCGTCATCCCCCGATAATATCCAACGCCCGGCCGGGACCTCGCGCGCGGCGCAGCGCCGGGCCGCGATATTGTCCCAGAACCGGTCCAGGTCCGGGGCGTCCGGGAATATGCCGCCGATGCCGACTACGGCTATCGGCGCAGGCTCGCTCATCTGGACTTGCCCGGATAGATGGTAAAGGCCGCGGCATCCTCGGTCCACTCATAAGCCGAGGCATTGAGCCGCTGCAGCACGCCCATATATCCGACCTTTACGGGATCCACGGTGGCGGCCGGCAGAGGGATCTTGGTCGCGATCACGCGCAAGACCTCGGCCGATACCGAAGGTTTGCCAGCGCCGTCCTTGGGCTCGGGCAGCTGCGCCACCAAGCGCAGGCCGCGCTGGGCCGCGGCCTGGTCCGGGTACTCCCAGGCCGCGCCGGCCCGCACCTGCACCTGGGGCACGGTCTCGTTGGGCACGATCAAGGAAGTCTCCCCGTCCATGCCCACGTCGAACACGTAAAGATAGGCGTCTCGGGAGACCGTGGCCGAAAACTTGGCTTCGTCGTTCTCCACGAACCGGTCCCGGGACAAAGACAACTCCACCCGGAAGTCCCGATCCGCGTCCGCGGCCCGCTCCTTGATGCAGGCCCGCAAGCTCACGAAGAATGCGCACTGCCGGCACTCGCCCAGGTCCCGGTACGCCTCCGCCGACACCTGCTCGTTCAAGATGCAGCCCCGGCGGGTGGTGCGCAGGATGTTCTCGATGAGGTTGGTCTGGCCGCGCAAGCCTTCCTGCTGGAAGTCCAGGGAGCGTTGGTCCACGTCCACGCCCAAGAGCCCGCGCATGGCGCTGTCTCGCGCCTTTTCCAAGGCCGCGGCCCGGGCCTGGCTGCGGCTTTCGTTCTCCCCCACCGGGACCGTGGCCTCGGCCGAGACCCAGACGCAGCCGGCAGAATCCTTGGCCCCGATATGGGACGAAGGCGGCGGCGCCTCGGGCATAGGCTGGGACGGTCCGAGAGCAGCGGCCGCGTGTTCCTTGACCTTCTGCACGGCCAGATTGCGCCCATCCGAACGCTGGTTATGACAACCGGCCAACGCCAACGGCAGGACCAGAAGCCAGACGTAGGCGCGCAAGCTCATCCCTCCACGGCCGCCACGATGATGTTCTTGCGGAAAGCCTCGGCCAGGGACTTGTCCACCGTACTCTCATAGCCGGCCAGGCGCGCGATGAGCCGCCCGGAACGGTCCAAGAAATCCAGGTCGGACACGGCCAGACCCTCCACGGACTTGTGCACCCGGGCCCGGACCAGGCAGCCGTCCTGCGGCCAGCGGCTCGCGTACTGCCGGTAGCTCGCCGCGAAACTGGGCAGGCAGGCCGCGCCCCTGCGCTCCCAGGTCCAAAGGATCAGGGCTTGGAAAGCCGCGTCCAGGGCCGTAGGGTCGCCCAGCCAACTGTCCCGCCAAGGCCGCCGCATCCAATTCTTGGGCGGCAAGGCCGCGGCCGCGGAGACCACGATGCCGTCTTCGCCGATGCCGGATATGGCGCGGATGCCGCGCATGTCCGGGCCGTGGAACAAGCGGTCCCGATACGCCTTGTCCAGAGCCAGGGGATAGGGCGCCAAAGGGAACTCCGGCGCGGGCGCCGGAGGCTCCGGCAGGCGT
>JBAZVY010000138.1:0-7101 GCA_041660645.1 Elusimicrobiota bacterium
CAAGGTCCAGAAACTATATGACAACTGGCGCTGAGAAGAACGACCGGGCCGGATATCTATTCGTCTCCCCCTACGTCTTGTTCCTGCTGGTATTCACCGCCTATCCCCTGATCTTCTCCTTCTATCTGGTGTTCCACAGCTGGGACCTGATCCAGCCCCCGCAATTCATCGGCTTGAGCAATTTCCGGTTTCTGCTGCACGATGAAGAATTCGGCCGGGCCCTGGCCAACACTTTGGTGTTCTTGGTCATACATATACCCCTGCAGCTGGCCTGCTCCCTGGCCATAGCCCTGGTGCTGGCTGAGAAGATCTTCGCCAAGGCCTTCTTCCGCGCCGCCTTCTTCCTGCCCGTGATCATCTCCGGAGCCGTGGTGACCATACTCTGGCAGAAGCTGTATGCCACGGACACGGGCATATTCAACCAGGTCCTGGCCGGACTAGGCCTGCCCCCGGTGCGCTGGCTGACCAGCCCGCAGCTGGCCATGCCCTCGATCGCGATCATGGCCACCTGGAAGAACATGGGCTTCTACATCGTGCTGTTCTTGGCCGGCTTGCTCAACATCCCGGGCGAGCTTTATGAGGCCTCGCGGGTGGAAGGGGCCACGCGCTGGCAGGATTTCTGGCATATCACCCTGCCCTTGCTGCGGCCGACCATGCTCCTGGTCATGGTGCTCTCCACGCTCGGGGCTTTCAGCCTGTTCATAGAGCCTTACGTCATGACCGGCGGCGGCCCGCTCAACACCACCATGTCCGTGGTGCTCTACATGTACAAGCATGCGTTCTTGTTCCAGCACATGGGCTACGCGGCCACGGTGGGGCTGGCCCTGGCCTCCATCATCTTCGTGGTGGTGCTGGTGCAGAAGAAATATCTGGATGCGGGGAGTCCGGATTAAGATGAAAAAACTGGTCCTGCACCTGGTCCTGCTGGCCGCGGCCGTGACCTTCATCTATCCCTTCCTGTGGATGGCCGCGGTATCGGTCAAACCCGCGGCCGAGGCCGCGTCCCTGAGCCTGTGGTCGGCCCATCCCACCTTGGCCAGTTACTCGGCCATATTCCGGCAGATCCCCATAGGCCGGGCGCTCTGCAACAGCTTGGTCGTGGCCTCGACCACCACGGCCTCGGTGCTGTTCTTCTGCTCCTTGGCCGGCTATGCCCTGGCCAAGCTCCGGTTCCGGGGCCGAGAGACGCTGTTCCTGGTCATATTGCTGACCATGATGATACCGGGGCAGCTCACTTTGATCCCGCTCTACACCTTGATCGTGAAGCTGGGCTGGACCGATTCCTATGCCGGACTGATCGCACCGGGCATGATCAGCGGCCTGGGGGTGCTGATCTTCCGGCAGACCTTCATCAGCATACCCGACGAGCTCATGGAAGCCGCGCGCATGGAAGGCTGCGGCGAGCTGGGCATACTGGCCCGCATATTCTGGCCCCTGGCCAAGCCGGCCATGGTCACGGTGGGCATAATAACCTTCATGAATTCCTGGAACGAGGTGCTCTGGCCCATGATGGTGGTGCGCGACCAGCAGATGATGACCATGCCCCAGATGATCACCATGTTCTCGGTGGGCGGACAGGCGGGCGGCGAGATCGGAGTGGAACTGGCCGCCTCCATGCTCTTGGTGCTGCCCATAGTGCTGGCTTACTCGTTCTTCCAGAGATATTTCATAGAAGGCATAGCGACTACGGGAATCAAGGGTTAGGAGATAGACGATGGCAAAAGTGGTGCTGGACAGGATCGTGAAGCATTACCCCGGCAACGACCGCTGCACGGTCCCGGAGCTGAACCTGACCATCGAGGACGGCGAGTTCCTGGTCCTGGTCGGGCCCTCCGGCTGCGGCAAGTCCACCATCCTGCGCATGATCGCCGGCCTCATAGACGCGACCAGCGGCCGCGTCTCCCTGGACGGGCGCGACATCACCGGCCTGCCGCCCAAGGACCGGGACATCTCCATGGTCTTCCAGAATTACGCTTTATTCCCCCATCTCACCGTATACGACAACATCGCTTTCGGGCTTAAGATCCGGGGCGCCGAGCGCTCCGAGATCGCGCGCCGGGTCAACGAGGCGGCCGAACTCCTGGACCTGAAGAAAGTCCTGGACAAGAAGCCCCGGGAGCTCAGCGGCGGGCAGCGCCAGCGCGTGGCCCTGGGCCGGGCCATAGTGCGCCAGCCCAAGGTCTTCCTATTCGACGAGCCCCTCTCCAACCTGGACGCGAAACTGCGCACCCAGATGCGCGCCGAGTTGGCCAAGCTGCACCGGCGGCTCAAGGCCACCGCCATCTACGTTACCCACGACCAGAGCGAAGCCATGACCCTGGCCGACCGGGTGGTGGTCCTGCACGCCGGAGCCGTGGCCCAATGCGACACGCCCCTGGAGATCTATTCCCGGCCCAAGAACACCTTCGTGGCCGCGTTCATGGGCAGCCCGGCCATGAACCTTTTCGACGCGGTCCCCATAGCCCAAGGCGGCACGATGCTGTTGAAGGCCCGGGACCTGCTCATCGAGCCGCCTGCGGATATCGTACGCCTGCTGCGCGCCCGGAAGGACGAAAAATACACCCTGGGCATAAGGCCGGAACAGATCTACCTGGCGGACCGCAAGCCCGCGGAACTGCGCTTCGGCCCGGTCCTGGACTGCGAGATCGAACTGGCCGAATCCTTGGGCGACGAGGTCTGCCTGCACTGCGACGCGGGCGGGCTGAGATTCCTGGCCACGCACAAGCACGATTTCGCGGTCAAGGCCGGAGACCGGCTGAGCCTGGTATTTGCGGTGGACAAGCTGCGGATATTCGACAGCGCGGGCGACGCGCTGGCCTGAGAGCTCCGTCTAGGTCTTGGAGCGCGCCGCCTTATCGAACATCAGCTTGGGCGAGAACAGCCGCAGGGCGCCGAGCGCGGCTATGCCGGCGAAAGCCAAGGACATACTCAGGCCGACCGGGATGGAACTGAGCACGAACAGATAGACCAAGGCCCCGCCCAAGGTCATGAGCATATTGGCCAAGGACATCATGGAGATCATGGCCGGGCGGTCCGCCTCCGGATAAGCCGCCAGGTTCTTCTGATACACGCCGTCCCGGGCCACTCCCACGAAGCCCCCGGCCAGGCTCTTGAGCATCCAGAACATGAGTATGGGCCAGAAAGCGGGCAGCAGCACTATTCCGGCAAAGGCCAGGACCTCGAGGAAATCTATACCGTATAAAGGCAGCATGCGGGATTCCTCGCTGGCATAGCCGTGCCGGTGCAAGAAACCCAAGACGCGCTGGTTTAGCGCCGAAGCCAGAGCGCTGCCGATGCTGCCGAAAGCTATCAAAAGTCCGAAATAGCCCATGGGCGTGTTCATCATGCCGCTGAATATCCAGCCCAGCACCGGCGTCTGGAGCAGCTGCCCGATGCTCACGGAGCTGGCCTTGAGCACGCTTTCCACGAAATTGGGCAGGACGTTGTTCATCAGGGGCTCGCCTATGAGCATGGCGAAGCCGTCCAGCATGAGGATGGTCCGGAAGAACCGGTTCCGGGCTATGGCTTTCAAGGCCGCCTTGAATCCCGGCCCCTTGACGCCGGCCGCGGCTTGCCGCTTGGCCGCCTTGCGGGCGCGCACCGCGGTAAGCGCGTAAAAAGCCGAGGAGATCGCCATGACTCCGGCATAGACCGCGAAGATCATGGCGCTGCCCGAGCCTTCCCGTCCCATGATATCGGGTATCTGCGCGAGCTTGCCCGCGAACACCGGGACCACGATGGAGATCAGCGCGGCGGCGAAGGAGAGCAGGGAATTGGCGCGATTGCGCTCTTCCGGGGTCACGTCCGAACTGCCGATGGCCTCGCTGCGGAGCATGTCGGTCATGCCGCCGTGCACGCCTTCCCCGTACGACTGGACCGCGAATATGCCCGCAAGCACGGCGAAAGCGGCCGCGGCCGGCATGAGCCCGGAGAATATGAGGAAATGCAGGGGCACCAGGATCAGGATGCCGGCCCGCAGCAGGCCGGCGCGCACCAGAAGCTTCTTGTCGCTGCCCGGCTTGCCCCGGGCCAGGAAAGGCAGGGAAAGATAGCTCAGGATCTGCGCGCCCAGCTGGAAGGCGCGGATCTGGCTGCGCATGCGGTTGAGCCGAGTGGCGGCATCCGCCTCGGACATGGCGGCCGAGACGCCCTGGCCATGCGCGAAAGACTTGATCATATACGGGAAAGCGACCATGCAGAGCTGCAGGCCCGCGATGGAGAACTCGAAACCTAAAAAGAACTTCCAGAAATCCTTATTGCGCTGGGGGTCGGAGAACACCTTGGCCTTGGCCCGGACCTTATCCGCGATGCGGCCGGCCCAGGACCGGGCGGGCCTAGCCGCGGCAGGGGCCAGCGAAGCCGGCACAGACGCCGCAGCCGGTTCCGCATCCGCGGCTGATGGCCGCGCCGGGAAAAGTCCTGGGGCGAGACTGGCCCAGGTCCCGGCAATGGGCTCCGTGGGGAGTCCATCACTGAAAGAGACGTTCTTTTGCCCCAGCACAGCGTCCATGAGCGCATGTCCGGACTCCCGGGCTTGCGCCGGAGAGACCTGGGACGGAACCGGCGACTTGTCCAGCAGTTCCTGTATCCCGGCCAAGCGTGCGGCCGCGGCTTGCGCCGGTTCCGGCTGGGGTTGCGGGGCAGACGCAGCTCCGGCCTTAGCCGCGGCCTCCAGGGGCCGAACTGCGCCTGATCTTAAAACCGATACGGGCTTAAGGGCGGGGACGGACAGCGGCTGGAGGCCGGGAGCCAAAACCAAAGGCGCGGTATTAAGAAGGCTGTTCCGGGCCGCGGTATCCGCACCGATGTTGCGCAGAATAGTCAGGCCTGCGATGTTGCCGCCTTTGGCCGGGGCCGCGGGCGCGGCGAAGGCCGCGATCCCGCCCCAGTCCGGAGAGCTGAGGATCAAGGCGCTGCTCAGAGCCAAGGCAACGATCCTAGAGCCGGTGGTATTCATTGTAATCTCTCTTAATTAGTATGCTTTACGCGGGGCATTCCAGACAGGGCCGATGGTCCCAAGCCGGAGCAGCCATTGGACTATATCGGACTAGGACATTAAGCCTTCGCTTTGGGCCCAATAGGCCCAACCCAAATAATGCTTCTTCTCCTATAATAATCAGCATGAGCAGGAAATCGGTGTTGCGGGCGGCGGCCTGGGGCGCAGTATTAAGCGCCTGCGCTCTCGGTTCCTGGGCTCATGCAGCGCGAAGTTCCGCACCCATGCACGGCCGGATATCAAGTGTTTCCCCCTTCAACGCCGCGCTCATCGGCGCGGGCGTACGCGCTCCGCTGGCTGGCCCGGTCATAAACGCCCCTCTCATGACTCCGCTCGCGCGCACATCCATGCTGCCCTTGAGCGCCAAGCCCCTGGCCGCGTCTGCCCCGGCGCTCCCTGCTGCGTCCCGGCTCCTGGCGTCGTTGACTCCGCAGCCCGCTCCTATTGAAGCCTCAACCGCCTACGCCGATGCCCCGTCCGTGGCTGAGACGGAAACCATGAAATGGCAGAGATTCTTCGATGCCGCAGCGCCCCAAGGGTCGGAAAATACGATCCCGGAACCCAATATAGGGCAGCTGCGCGCCCTGACCGACGCGCGCGGCATATTCGAGCACGCCACCTATACCGAACCGAACAAGACGCATGGTTATGCCTCGGAGGACGTGGGCCGGGCCCTAGTCGCGTCCCTGATGTTCAACCAGCAGCGCGCCAACGACCCGACCGCCGCGGCTCTGGCCCGGACCTATATGGATTACCTGCAGCAAGCCCAGATCCATAACGGCGAATTCCGCCATCGTCTGAGCGCGGATGGCGTCTGGAGCCAGGATCTGGTCACGGATGACGCATACGGACGGGTGCTCTGGGGCCTGGGCTACGCCGCGGCGCATCCTCTGGACGCGGACATGGGCGCACGGGCGGCGAAGATGTTCGATCGGGCCTTATCGCGGGCCGAGCGCCAGAAATGGCCGCGGGCATTGGCTTATTCCATGCTTGGGCTCGATCATTATTTGGAACGCTTCCCGGACTCGCCGCGGGTCAAAAAACTGCTTATCCGTTCCGCGGACAAGCTGCTCAGATTCTATAAAGACAATGCTTCGGAGGATTGGCAGTGGTTCGAAGAGGTCGCGACCTACGATAATGCCAAAATGCCCCAAGCGCTTTTCCTGGCGTATAAGCATACCGGAAAGAAAAAATACCTGGCTGTCGCCCAAAAAACCCTGGATTTCCTGATCCGGACCAATTTCCCGGATGATGGCATGCTGCGGGTGATAGGCAACAAAGGCTGGTACCGCCGCGGGGGCAAACCCGCGCTTTATGACCAGCAGCCGATAGACGCCGCGGGCATGGTCGAGGCATTGGCCGAAGCGTATCGCTGCACCGGCCTAAGCGGGTATTCGGATAAGATGAAAACGGCTTTCGCGTGGTTCCTGGGCCGCAACATATTAGGCTTGCAGATTTACGACCCTACGACCGGCGGGTCCCGGGACGGTCTGAATAAAGGCAAGCGCAACGATAATCAAGGGGCGGAATCCAGCATAGAATTCATGATCAGCCAGCTGACCATGCTCCAGATCCTGGCCCCGGGTCGATGAGGACCTACTTGACCACGGCGAATCTAGCCCGGGCGCGGACCATGGTCCCGGCTGCGGTCTTGCCGTGCACTATCGCGAAGTATACCCCGCTGGACTTGGGCCCGCTCCAAGTATAATCGTAATACGACTCTCCGTTGAGCAAGCCGGTAGGCGCGCCGCTGAGCTGGCCGCTATGCACGAGTTGTCCGGAGATGTCCAATATAGTCACCTCCACGCTGTCCACGACCCCGATGAAGGCCCGCACTACCGGGTTCTGGGACCGCAGCGCCGGATTGGGATAGACCACGCACTCGCGCAGACCAGCCGCCGCGCTAGGCTGGATCGCCGCATATCCGGAAAGGCCTAAGCCGGATAATATCAACAGCCCGGCCATGCAGTACAAGAGAACATATTTTTTAGTCATTTTAGTAGCTCCCCATGGGCAAGATCAGCCAGTCCGAGGCATCCGGGGCCGCCTTCCAGTTGGAAGAAGAATCATCGCTGCGCGCGCTGCGGCTGGTCTTGGCGCCGCCT
>JBAZVY010000139.1:0-6989 GCA_041660645.1 Elusimicrobiota bacterium
GTTCCGGCCCGACGCGCCTCCCGCTTTGCCGGCCTCGGCCGTATACCGGCCCGCGCCTTCTGCCGCGCAGCTCGGCCGGCATAGCCCGGAGCAAGCCGCCCACGGCCGTATGGCTCCCGGCGCGTATGCGAACGAGCTGGATGAGGAGAGTTTGAAGCCGGGTCCGGGCGGACAGCTTTCCGACATGCAGCGCCAGTCCTTGCGCATAGCCGCGAAGTCGGATGCCTTGGAAGCGCAGTTGCGCACCGTATCCGGAGTCAATGCCCCGGAGGAATCCGACGCGTTCGGTCTGGGCCGGCGCGTGATCGATATCTTGACCGAAGAGAAGGGCTATGACGCCGGCGGCGCCGACGTGCGCGCCGCCCAGGACGTACGGGCGCGGGCGGCCTCGATCGGCGCCGACGCCGATTCCTATGGCCGCGGCGCCTGGACGCGTCAGATCGTCACGGGCGCTGATGGATCATCCGCCTCCGATCCGGGATCCGCGGCGGTTCTGGCGCGATCCGGTGTGGACGGCGCCGGGAGCTTGTCCGGGGCGGTCCGGGACCGATCCTACGGGCAGCTTCTCTCCAGCCTGCGCGACGGGGTGAGCCGGATAGCGCTCAAGGTGTACCGGCAGAGCCTGCAGATCTCAGTAGTGAACGTGCCGGTGAGCCGGTTGGCTGGCAGCCTGGCGTGGCAGGCCGCGGGCGCGCCGCTATCCGCGGCTGATGGCGGCCGGACCCGGAGCGCAGTCGCGGCGTCGTCCGTCCATCCGGCGCGCGCCGACGATGTGGCCGCGCTTGAGGCCGTGGCCTGGGAAGCGGCCATGACCTTGGGCTCGCCTTCGCCCTTGGCCGAGACCGAGATATTCTCTTTCATGCAGGCCGCTGGCCAGCGCGAGGCCTCGGCTCCGTACCTGCCGGCCATGTCCGTAGGACAGGCGGCCAGCGTTCCGGCTCCCGCGCCTGCGTCTGCGCCGATCAAGCCCATCCAGGCCACTGCGATCCTGCCTTTCTTGGGCTTGGCGCTGCTGGCCCTGCGTTCCCGCCTTTCCGCTTAACTTAAATCCGGCGAAATAACTTAAATAACTTAACCCCCGGCACCGGTATTGACTAAATAGGCTTGGTGCCCTATCCTATCAGCCATGAAGTGGCTTAGGTCCGGGCTTTTCCGGAGATTCGTGTCCGTTCTCGGGGTCTTGGCCCTGGCGCCGTCCTTGTATCTGGCCTTCCAACTCGTGCAGATCAGCCAGCGAGGCATCCAGGCCGCGGTCTTGGAACTGCACACCAAGATGGCGGAGAAGTTGTCCCAGCAAATAGACACGTACTTTAAGGGCGCCGAGGGCAACCTGGCCTTCGCGTTGTCTTCTTTGCAGAAGAAGATGGAGTGGACGGATAAGCAGGAACTGCTGCGCAGTTTGACCGAGACTCAGTCCGATATAGTGGAGATATGCATCATCGATTCCCGGGGCCGGGACATCATCAAGGTCTATAATCCGGACCTGAGCCGCGACGCCGGCCTGCACTCGCATGGCGATTCCGCGGCTTTCCTGGAAGCGTACCAAGGCAAGCGGCGCATACGCAACGTGATCCGGTATAAGGATGAACCCGCGCTCGAGATGTTCTATCCCATGGGGCAGTTCGCCAGCGCCCGGGTATTGGTGTCTTTGCGCAGCCTGGGCGCGCAGATCGCTTCCGAGCGCGTGGGCGGCACGGGATTCGCGGTCCTGGTGGACGCCCGGGGCGAAGCCCTGTTCTATCCGCGCGAGCATCTCAGCCCGGAGGCGGCCCAAAGGCTGTCCAAACTCAGCATCGTCCAGGCCGCGCTGCAGTCCCAGAGCATAGGCTCCAAGGATGTGCCGGATTTCGAGGGCAAGGCCTGGGTAAGCGCCTATGCGCCGGTGGCCTCCGTGGGCGGGGCCGTGATCATGCTGCAGCAGCGCTATGAGGCATATCTTTCCGCGGTGCAGATGCGCCGGGCCGCGACCTGGATACTCGCCCTGGTCATCGCATTCGCGGTGCTGGCTTCCATCTTTTTGGCGCGCCAACTCATCCTGCCCCTGCTGTCCTTGACCCGCGGCGCCGAAGCCGTATCGCGCGGGGATTTTCAGGCCCGGGTCGAGGTGTCCACGGGAGACGAACTGCAGGAATTGGCCGAGACTTTCAATAAGATGGCCTCCGAACTGTACCGCTATTCCTTGATCCAGGTCGACCGGCTGGTCGCGGAACAGCGCAAGACCGAGGCCATCATGTTCTCCATCAACGACGGGATCCTGATGTTCGACGGGGAGGGCCGCATCCAACTCGCCAATCGGCGGGTCCGAGAACTCTTGGGCATGAGCCAGGATCAGGTCTTGGAGGGCAAGACCTTAGACGAGGTCCTGCCGGAATCGCCCTTGCGCCGGACCATGGCCGCGGCTAATGCCGACCCGCGGCCCGATAAGTTCAATGACGTGGATCTTTCCAGCGACAAGAACCGCAGGTTCTTGCGCGTGATATCGCACCCGGTGGTCGCGCCCCGGAGCGTGGCGGCATCGGGCGTGGTCACGGCCGTGCGGGACGTGACCTACGAGAAGGAACTCGATCAGATGAAGGAAGAGTTCTTGCACTGCATCACCCACGACCTGCGCAATCCGCTGGGGTCGGCCATCGGCTTCGTGGACGTCCTGCTCAAAGGCGCGGTGGGCATGCTCAATCCCGAGCAGTTCTCCATGGTGTCTTCCATAAAGCGTTCCACCAGCCGGCTCATGGGCATGATCAACAACATACTCGACATCGCCAAGATGGAGTCCGGCCGCATCCAACTGCGGCTGCGCAACGTGTCTTTGGCCGGGGTCGCCGGACGTTCTATGGCGATACTGGAATCCCTGGCCCAGCAGAAGAACATCGCGGTCATCCTGGACGTGACCGAGGAGTTCGCCGTGAACGCGGACTCCGATCTGTTGGAGCGGGTCGTGACCAACCTGATCGGCAACGCCATAAAGTTCACGCCCAAGGAGGGGGTCATAACGGTGACCATAGAAGACCTGGGCCAGGAGATGCAGGTTTGCGTGCGGGATACGGGCGAGGGCATCCCTCCCGAATATATCGGCCGGCTGTTCCAGAAGTTCGAGCAGGTGGCCGGCCAGAAGCGCGGGGGCACGGGGCTGGGCCTGGCCATCGCCCGGTTCTTCGTCAACGCGCATCTGGGCCGGATCTGGGTGGAATCCGAACTGGGCAAGGGTTCGCGTTTTTTATTCACCATCCCCAAGGGGTTGGCTTTGAAGATGGATGGTGCGGCCGTGATTGCAGCGGAGGTCAAGTGATGCGAGGCGCGATCTTGTGCGCGGTCCTGGCCGCGGGCGCGGTCGGGGCAGTCCGGCCGGCAGCCGCGCAAGGCTCCCAGGTGAGGTTCCAGAGCGTGACCGTGCGCCCCGGCGATACCCTTTGGAGCATCGCCCACACCTATCTGCGCGATCCCGGGAAGTGGGACCAGATCCTGAAGTACAATAAGCTGCCCAACGACCCGACCGTAGCCTTGCCCGGCATGGTCTTGCGCGTGCCCGTGAGCCTGATCAAGGAAGATATGCGCGCGGCGGCCTTGGTCTATCTGGCCAATCGCGTCAATTATCGCCGCCAGGATACGGCGCAATGGCAGGCGGCCGTGGCCGAAATGCAGCTCTACCGCGGGGATTCCCTGCGCACCTTCGACTCGGCCAAGGCCCGGGTCAAGTTCGTGAACGCCCAGATGCTCAATCTCGATCCCAATTCCATGGTCATCATCAAGCCCGTAGCCAAGGACTACGACTTGGAACTGAAATCCGGGGGCGTGTTCGTGGGGCGTTCCCGCGTGGTCACGGCTTCGGCCCGCATCACGCCTAAGACCAGCGATACCGAATATTCGGCCAAGGTCCAGAACGACTTGAGCACCTTGGTCGAGGTTTATAAGGGCGTGGCTGCGGTGGATGCGCAAGGCAAGACCGTGGACGTGCCCGCGGGCATGGGCACGGAGATCCGGTTGGGCATGGCTCCGGCCGTGCCCAAGCTCATCGCGGACTTGCCCCAGTTCGAGTCCCGGGCCGCGGAGTTCGCGGCCGGCAACACTGGGCGGGGCCGTTCCCAGGTGGATGCGCGCGTGGCCATGCCCGTGTCGGTCACGTCCGAGGACATCAATGCCTCGCAGGACGTGGACGCATTCGGTTCGGACATGAAGGCGCTGTCCATCGGCAGGCCCGTATCCGGCTACCACGTGCAGGCCGCGCGCAACCGGGATTTCGGCTCGCTGGTGTTCGATAAGACGTATAGCGTGGAAGAGCCGATACGCATAAAGGAAGAGAACCTCCCGCCCGGGGTGTATTGGTGGCGGGTGGCGACCATCGACCTGCTGGGTACGGAACAATCATTTTCCGCGCCCCGCCTATATTCTTTGGGCGTGGCCCGCGGGGCTAAAGGCACTATAGACTTGCATACCTCATTTACTTTGCTGCGGCCGGCCGCCGATGAGCATGTGTCCAGCGATACCTATCGGGTCGTGGGCTTGATCAAGCAGGAGAACCTTAATGTCCAGGTGGACGGCAAGCCGGCGCGCATAGATGAATCCGGAAATTTTTTCTCCACGGTGAAGCTTAAGGAAGGCGTGAACCTTATAACTATCCTGATCAGCGATAACTATGGGCACAGCACCAAGCTGACCCGGCGGGTGTCATACGCGAAGGCTGCGCAATCCAGCTCCGGGGATTCCTTGCTGCCGCCTCCGGACCTGCAATAGCCGGCGGCGCCAGCCGCGGTTTTGCCTTATTTTGTCTATAATATCAACATGATCCAGAAGCCGGGCATATCCAAGCGGGAGATCCTGGGATTCTTGTCCGTGACCGTTTTCTCGGCAGCGGTTTGGCTGGCCTTTTTGAAGTCTGAATTCGTGGGGTTCTTAAACGATCCGACATTCTATTTGGAACCCGCGCGCGCCGTGGCCCGCGGGTGGGGGATCGTGACCCGCATATTATATCCGGCCCAAGTGACGGCCTACCCTCTGGATATGGTTTTCCCGGTCCGTTACGTGCACCATGGCCCGGTGGTGCCATTCTTGATCGGAATGGGGTATAAGGCCTTCGGATTATCGGACTGGGTCCCGTTGGCGTTCAGTTTCGGGTTCACATTCCTGACCGGGCTGGCGCTCTATATTCATACTCGGAAGCTCGCGGGCGTGGGTACGGCCCTGACCGGCCTCTTTTTGTTTTGGAATAATGCCGTGGTATTGGACTCCAATTGCACCGCCCTGACCGATCCGCTGTTCATACTGCTCATAACCCTGGCGTTGATATGGGTCTGGCGGTCCCTGGATTCGCCGCGCCAGCTCCAATGGCTGGCGGCTGCGGGCTTGGCCGTGGGCGCGGCTTCCTGCACCAGATTGGCCGGGCAGATATATTGGCTGGGCTTTGGCTGCGCCATATTCTGGTTCCATCGCAGTTGGCGCGCCCTGGCCGCTTTCTCGGCCGGCCTGATCCTGCCCTTGATCCCGCTGGGGATCTATAACCATCAGGCCGTGGGCAGCTATCTGTATTCCCCGGGCTTCTTGCTGCTCACTTGGTCGCATAGTTTCCCGGGCTTCCGTTCCATCACCACCTACATGTCGCTATCCACCCTGCAGGCCTTCCTGGCCTATCCCCGCGATTTCGCGCTCAAGGCCATTACCGGTCCGGCCTATGCGGTCAACCGGTTGTTGGAGATATCGTCGAATCCGTATTTTATGGCTTGCGTGGTCTTCGGCCTGTTTGCGGATTACGGACGGGATCCGGTCCTGGCGCGGTTCAAGCGCTTGGCCTGGATCATAATCCTGCCGGTGTTCGCAGTCAACGCCGTGTTGAGCTACGGCGCGATCCGTTATCTGGGGCCGCTGCTGCCCGTGTTCTCCATCATAGCGGCGGTCTTCATCTGGAAATTCGTGGACGAGCAGCGGCCCTTTCTTCCGGGCTGGGGCTGGGCGGGCGTAATCGTGGCCGCGCTGTTTTTCGTCAGCCCCCTGGCGCTGCGGATCAAGGACGGTCTCAAGAACCGGCCCGCGCTCCAGGCCTTGCATGACTCCTCGGTCCAGGTCGGCTCGTTCGTCAAGGCCAACACTCGCCCGGATGAGGTGATATACTCCGACTGCCACGACCTGATGTGGTTCGCCGACCGCCCGGTCGTGATCTTGACCGCCACCGTGGCGGACGCGGAAAAGACTTTCGCGCATATCAAGCCGGACGCCCTGGTGTTGAATTCTCAATGCATAGATAATGAGGATTTCGACCCGATCTGGCGGGACGCTTTCTATAAGAAACAGCCCGTGCTCGGATTCGCGCCTTGCCGGGAGATCATCACTCCGGCTATCCGTTCTATGCTGTTCCGCAGGCCGGGACAGTGCCCCGGACCGGCGACGCGGACGTCGCTATGAGGGCCGGGTTTTTTTGATATCATCTGACCCATGTTGAGCGTGGTGCTGCCGGTTTATAACGAGGAGCCCATAATACGCCCGCTGTATGCCGCGCTGGCCCGGAGTCTTTCCGCGCTGGGACTGCCCTGGGAGATCGTATTCGTGGATGACGGCAGCCGGGACGGCTCCGGCGCGCTGCTGGCCGGGCTGGCTCAAGAAGACCCGCGAGTCAAGCTGGTCAGCCTGTCGCGCAACTTCGGCAACCAGCTTGCCATAGCTCGGGGCATGGAGTTCGCGGCCGGAGACTGGGTCGTGACCATGGACTCCGATCTGGAGGATAAGCCGGAGGATATCGCCAAGCTTTACGCCCAGGCGCAAGAAGGCTTCGACGTGGTCTATGCCGTGCGGAGCAGCGCGCAGAAGACGTGGATCAAGGACCTCTGTTCGCGCGCTTTCTATCTGATCATAGATAAGATCTCGGATACTCCCCTGCCGCGCAACGTCGGGAATTTCTGCATCATGGATCGCGCGGTGGTCGAGGCTTTGAAGTCGCTGCCCGAGCGGCATCGCTATTTCGCCGGCCTGCGCGCGTGGGTCGGCTTCCGGCAGATCGGCCTGGA
>JBAZVY010000140.1:0-6982 GCA_041660645.1 Elusimicrobiota bacterium
TAATCTGCAGACTGCCGGCCGTTATATCATGAACAACGAGTTCGGTTGGGCCAATTCCAGCGGCACGCTGCATGTGTTTGCGGCCCTGCGTTCGCAGGCCGACACTTCCGGCGGGGTCGGCCGCTTGCACGGGTTCAAGCCGTTCGAGAAAGAACTCTCCATACGGAAGCATTGGCATGATTTTTTCACGCTCTTGAGCCTGCGGTCCCGGCCGGGCGGGGTATATGAGGGGACCGTCCGAGTGGACATCAAGTTCGGCAACTATAGCGCCGACCAGCAGAAGGTCCATGATTGGGAGTCGGAATGGTTCCCGGAACGGGCCCAGGGCCGGGAGGAACGGCCTTGAGCGCGGACTTGTCCTCGCCGCCTCCGAGCCCGCAGGCGGCGCGCCTTTCCGCCGAGTTCTGCCGTCTGGCCGCGGCCTGCCGCACGCGGGCCGTGACCTTGCGCGACCTGTTGCCCAGCATGAGCCCGCGCGATCAGGCGCTTTCCACGTTGATCCTGTCCAGCTGCTTCATGCATCCCATACCCTTGCCGGGAGTCTCCAATCTGTGCGGCCTGGTCATCGCCTGGGTCGGTTCCCGGATGGCCTTGCGCTTGGCCCCGTGGGTGCCCGCGCGCTGGCAGGACCGGCCCATACCCGGGCCGAGCTTGGAACGGGTGTTCTTGGCCGGCGCCCGGATCATGCGGATGTTGGAGAAAGTAGCCCGGCCCCGGGGCCGGGCCGTATCCGCCCATCCTTGGACGCTGGTGCTCAGCGGCAGCGCCATAGCCGTATGCGGGCTCTGCATCGCAGCCCCTTTGCCGCCCGGGACCAACGTGCCGCCCGCGGCCGCAGCCGTCCTGCTTTCTATAGGCATACTGGAACATGATTTGTTGTTCTTGGCCGCGGGCGGCGCGGCCTTTGGATTGAATCTGGTGTTTTTTGCCGCCGTGATCAAGCTCGGAGTCGGCGGCGTGGCGGCGTTGTTCTAGGGCCGCTAGCGGAAATGCTAAACTGGGTGCCCGGGCTGACGGCGCCCGGACATATCGATGAGTCAAGGAGCGGGGATGCGCAAGCTTAAAAGACTTTGGTTGGTGACCGGCGGCGCCGGGTTCATCGGTTCCAATATCGCTGAGGAACTGGCGCGGCGCGGCCAACGCGTCCGCGTGCTCGATAACCTTTCCACGGGCCGGCTCGAGAATCTGGCCCCTTTCCGGGACCGGATCGAGTTCGTGCGCGGCGATATACGCGATTTTTCCGATTGCCGCAAAGCCGTAAAAGGCGTGGGCTATATCCTGCATCAGGCGGCCATCCGGTCCGTGCCCAAGTCCGTGGATAACCCCATGGAGACGCACGAGGCCAACGCCACCGGGACCCTGAACATGCTCATGGCCGCGCGGGAGGCCAAAGTGGGCCGCCTGGTGTTCGCTTCGTCCAGTTCGGTATATGGAGAGAGCCGGATATTCCCGCAGCGCGAGGCCTATCGGCCTCTGCCCGTGTCCCCTTACGCGGCCCAGAAGCTGATGGGCGAGACTTATGCCATCGTGTTCGCCAAGACCTTCGGCCTGGAGACGGTGAGCTTGCGCTATTTCAACGTGTTCGGTCCGCGCCAGAACCCGGAGTCCAAATATTCCGCGGTCATCCCCAAGTTCATGGAAAGCGCCTATCTGGGCCGGCCTCTGGATGTGGATTGGGACGGGAATCAATCCCGGGATTTCACGTATGTGGCCAACGTGGTCCAGGCCAACATCCGGGCCGCGACCTCCCGCACCGGCATAGGCGAGACCTTTAATATCGCCAACGGCCGCAACTATTCCCTGCTCGACATAATACGCGTGCTGGAAGACCTGCTCGGGCATAAGGTCGAGCGCCGGCATCACTCCAAGCGCAAGGGCGACGTGCGCAAGACCAACGCGGACATATCTCGGGCCAAGCGTCTGCTGGGATACCGGCCGATGGTAGGCTTCGATGCGGGCCTGCGTTTGACCTGGGACTATTTTGTCAAGCAGTACGCGCAGAAGCAGTCCCGGGGCAAGGTCGCGGGCTGATATGCGGCTTTTGGTCACGGGCGGTCTGGGGTTCATCGGCTCCAACTTCATCCGGCACATGCTCGGGGCGCAGCGGGGATTGCGTATAACCAATCTGGACCTGCGCACTTATGCCGGCAACCCGGCCAATCTCTCGGACCTGGCCCGGGACCGGCGCTACCGCTGGGTGCGGGGCGATATCGCGGACCCGCGCGCGGTGGAGCGCTGCATGAAAGGCGCAGACGCCGTGGTGCATTTCGCGGCCGAGACGCATGTGGACCGGTCCATATTGGACGCCGCGGTGTTCTTGCGCACCAACGTGATCGGGACCCAGGTCCTATTGGACGCGGCCTTGAAGCACAAGGTCGGGCGTTTCGTGCACGTGAGCACGGACGAGGTCTACGGCAGCGTGGCCCGGGGGCTCTCCCGGGAAGGCGATAAGCTGGAGCCCAACAGCCCCTATGCCGCTTCTAAAGCCGCTTCCGACCTGCTGGTGCGCTCCTACGTGGTCACTCACGGCCTGCCGGCCGTAATCACCCGGGCGTCCAATAATTTCGGGCCGTATCAGTATCCGGAGAAGGCCTTGCCTTTGATGATCACCAACTGGATCGACGGCCTGCCTTTCCCGCTCTATGGGGATGGCCGCAACGTGCGGGACTGGCTCTACGTAGTAGACCATGCCCGGGCCATCGCGACCGTGCTGCGCCGGGGCCAGGCCGGTGAGATCTACAATATAGGCGGCACCCATTCCTGCGACAACCGCGAGTTGGTGGCGCGGGTGCGCCGCATCATGGGCGTGGGCGAGGGCCTCGTGCGCCGCGTCCCGGACCGGCTGGGGCATGACCGGCGCTATGCCTTGGATTGCTCCAAGCTCAAGCGGCTGGGCTTCCGCCACGGGGGGGATTTCGAACAGGCTTTGCGGTCGACCGTGGATTGGTATCGCGGCCATGAGGCCTGGTGGCGGCCCTTGAAGACGCAGGGCGGCTACCGCAAGTATTACCAGAAGCAGTACTCGGGGCGATTAAAGACGGGGAGGTAGATATACCATGAAGCGCAAGATCGCGAACATGCACCGGCCGGCCGCGCCGCTGCATTGGGGGCAGGCTGGGGGCTGGATCGAGGCCGTGGTGGGGTCCATGTTCTCTGGCAAGACCCAGGAATTGATCCGGCGCCTGCGGCTTTGCACCATCGCCCGGCAGAAGGTTCAAGTATTCAATCACGCGCTGGACACGCGCTATGCCAAGGACCATATCGTGTCCCATGACCTCAGCAAGGTGCCCTCCCAGGCCGTGGCTAAGTCCAAGGAGATATTGGAGCTGGTCAAGCTCGATACCCAGGTGGTAGGCATAGACGAGGTCCAGTTCTTCGACGAAGATATCGTAGACGTCTGCGAGACCCTGGCGGATCAGGGCCGGCGCGTGATCGTGGCTGGGCTGGACCAGGATTATCGCGGCATTCCCTTCACGGTCACCAGCCGGCTCATGGGCGTAGCCGAGTTCGTGGCCAAGAATCTGGCCGTCTGTTCCGTGTGCGGCAACCCGGCCAATCGTTCCCAGCGCCTTTCCAGCACTAAGAAACGCATCGAAGTGGGGACCGGGGATAAGTATGAAGCGCGCTGCCGGGCCTGTTTTCGGCGCTGATCTATCCGCCGCTATCCTGGCCTTGCTGCCTGCGGCGGCATTATCCCTGTGCGGCTGCCGGGCTTCGGGGGCCCGTCTGGACGCCGATCCCGGACCGCGGATAAGCGGCAGGTATTCGGCTTGGACCGAGGCCGAGGCTCCTCCTTCCCTGGTCCCTAAGCCCGAGCCCGATGCCGCGGCGCTGGCGGGTGGAGGCGTTCCGGGCCCGTCCACGCCTGCGCATGGGCGGCCGCCTCGGAGCGCCGGATCCGGTGCGCCTGCGGCCGGCGGGACGCGGGGCTCGGGCACGCCACCGGCCTCTTCCGGTTTGTTGTCCCATATCCCGCCCGGAGCGTTCAGCGGGGGAAGCGGCGCCGGTTCATCCGAGGGCGGCCGGAGTCGGCGTGCCGCCGCGCGCGCGGCTGGGGCGTGGCGGCGGCCGGATTATCCCGGAGGACCGTTCCGGCCGGATGCGGATGCTCCGGAGCGGGCGCCGAGCGGCGCTGCGGAAGGCCCGGCGGCTCAGGGCCGCGTGCCGCCGCCCTTGGCGCAGATGCAAGCGGATCTGACCGGGGAGTTGAAGCTGGACAGCCTCATGGTGGGGTCATATCGCATCCAGTTGGCCACGTCCCCGGATTTCGGCAATGTGATGTTCGATAAGGTATATTCGTTCTTCGAGGATCATGATACGTATGTGGATATCGTGGCGACCGGCATGCGCGACGGCCGGTATTGGGTGCACTTCGCATTCATCGACCTGCTGGAGACCCAGCATCCATTCACCGCGCCCCGGATGTATTCTTACCGGAGGCCCCGGCCCGGCCGCTGAATTAAAAATCAAGCCGCCGCAGGCATGCCTGCGGCGGCTTGTGGATCCGGACGGCTTGGCTTATTGCAGGCCCAGGTCAGCCGCGCAGGTCGCGGGCGTGGTGCAGCCTGAGGGGACGATCGTGCTTATGCCGCCGGTATTGCGGGTGTAGGTCAGCACATAGTTGCCGAAACCTACCGGGTTGCCGACCCGGGTCATGGCCAGGGACCAGCCTCCCGCGATGGCAGTTACGTTGCCCGCGGTGAAATACTTGAGCGTGCCGATGCCGGCGGCTTGGCAGACGTCCAAGAGGCAGCCTGCGGCCAGGGTCCCTATGTAGTAGGATCCGGTCTGCACTTGATAGCGGTCTTCGGCTCCCCGTATGGTGTCGAAGAGCGACGTGGCTTCGGCTGCCCGGCTCTTCTCGATGACCTTGAAATACTGCGGAACGGCGATCGCGGCCAGGATGCCGATGATCAGAACCACGACGAGCAGTTCGATCAAGGTGAATCCTTGGCGCTTCATTGTCTTTTTCATATTCTCCTCCCCCTGCATATGCTGCATATAGTATAAAAGAAACAGGTGATTAATGCCTGGTCGACTTGTGTGCGAGTTGTGAATTGATATAATCCCCCCGGATGGCCAAGGTACTGATCGTAGATGATGATCCGCTTATAATCCAGGCGGTGGAGAAGACCCTCAGCCTGGGCGAGTCTTTCACTCTGAAGGCGGTGTCCGACATCAGCCAGGCTTTGCCTGCGGCCATACGCTACCGCCCGGACTTGATCTTGCTGGATATCAAGCTGCCCAGCGGAGACGGCCGGTCCGTGCTCAAGGCGCTGCGGGACAACGCCGCCACCTGCGCCATCCCCGTGATATTTTTGACCGGGTTTGCCAGCGAGGGGGACAAGGTCCTGGGGCTCAATCTGGGCGCGGACGATTACGTGGTCAAGCCTTTCGGCGCCATGGAGCTCCTGGCCCGGATCCAGACCGTGCTCCGGCGCTGCCGCCCCGCGTCCGAAAGCCGCGGGAGCATCGCTTGCGGCGGACTGCGGTTGGACTGGGATGAGCGCACCGCGATGCTGGACGGCAAGCCGCTCCGCCTCCAGCCCAAGGAATTCGAGGTCCTATACCTTCTCGCCTCGCGCCCCGGGCGGGCGTTGAGCCGTAGTTTCCTCATAGAGAACACGTCTTCGTATGGTGCGGACGTGGCCACGCGCAGCCTGGACACGCATATCAAGAACCTGCGCAAGAAGTTAGGCAAGAAGGCGGGCTGGATCGAGACCGTGCCCAAGCTGGGATACCGGCTGGCCGCGGACGTGTAGAGGCATCCGGATATGGCTTCCCACCGGCGCAGCCTCTATTTCTCCTTCCAAGGCCTGTTCATGGCCGTGCTTTTGCTCATGTTCTTTTTCCAGTACAGACGGACCGGAGTCTGGTTCTGGCCGTTCTTGGGCTTGAGCGCGCTGCTGTCCGGCTCCTTGGTTCTCCTGCAGACGGTTCCGGAGCGCATGTTCTCGCGCTGGTACTTGCAGGTCGGATTGTTCATGAGCGATGCGCTGCTGGCCGCCCTGGTCCTGCATTGGGTCAATGCGGTCGCGGTCTACCCGCTGTACTTCTTGATCATATTCGGAACCGCCATAACCCGCAGCCTGCCTCAGAGCCTGATGGTGGCGCTGGTGACGTTCGCGCTTTTCCTGGTCTCGGCCTGGAGCCCGAGCATGGGATTGCCTAAAAGCACGGATTTTTGGCTGCAGGCGCTTTTGCTCTTGGTGTCTTCGGTGCTGATGGCCATACTGGCCCGGGACAGCCGCAAGGTCCAGGAGGAGCAGGAGCACCGCTATCAGGGCCGGATCGTCCAGTTCGAACGCCTGGCCACCTTGGGGCAGATGGCCGGCGAAGTCGCGCACCGCATCAAAGGCCCGCTGACCACGATCCTGGTCAACGCCGAAGTCTTGGGCCATCGCTTCACGCGATCTCCGGAAGCGCTCAAGGAATTGGACCAGATCCGCAGCGAGGTGGACCATTGCCGCAACATCCTAAAAGGTCTGCTGGATCTGGGCCGTATCGAGGAAATGGACGACGTGCGCTTCGACCTGCGGGCGCCCCTGCGCCGCGCCTTGGACAGCGTGGCCGCGCGGCTGAAGCATCACGGCGTTGATTGGAAAGCGGATATAGCGGATTCGCCCTTGCCCATGCATGGCGATCCCTCGCTCATGCAGGAGGCTTTGGCCGCGGTGCTGCATAACGCCGTGGACTCGGTGCGGTCCGGCCGCGGCCGCATCCGGGTCGAGGCCCGGCTGACTTATGCGCGGCGCGGCTGGCGCAGGTTTCTTTCTCGGCCGGGCTTCTGCGAGGTCATAGTCACGGATGACGGCCGGGGCATTGAGCAGGAATATCTAGAGCGTATATTCCAGCCTTTTTTCACCACCAAGGGCCGGGAAGGCAGCGGCTTGGGGCTTTCCGCGGCCATGCGCATCCTGCAGAAGCATGGCGGGAATATCGAAGCTTACAGCGAGGGCTTGGGCCAAGGCGCGCGTTTCAC
>JBAZVY010000141.1:0-6949 GCA_041660645.1 Elusimicrobiota bacterium
TCCGCTTACCGGCACATGGAACGTGGCCGGAAGAATGGGCTATAGCTCGCAGACTTTAAACGATGTGACCGGCATGACCGGCCTATGCGTGGGCGCGGGCTTCGGCACCCGCGGCCTCAGCTTCGATTACGCTTTCGTGCCCTACGGCGGCCTAGGCATAACCAACCGCTTCTCGGTCTCGGCGAAATTCTAAAAACACGCCGATTTGACAGGCCGGTCCGGATTTCGTTAGATATTACCGCCTTTTCATACTTTAAGCAGCCTTAGGAGGCGCAATGGCCGAAGTCCTAGTGGTAGTGAGCAAAGTCAAGAAGATGGTCAAGGAAGCCGGATACCGGACCGGCGGCGACTACGTAGACGCCCTCTCCACCCGGATCAATTCCATGATCCAGGCCTCCATCGAGCGGGTCAAGGCTGACGGCAAGAAGAAGACGCTCGGCGCCGAAGACCTGCAGTAATCCCGCACCGCACGTCTCCCGCCGAGGACCTCGGCTCCGCCCGCCTCGGCCGGAGACGCAGTAGCTCTACCTTATAGATGGAGCCTATGCTGAGCGCCTACGTAGTCATATTCCTCTTCGTGGCCGCGGGCATAGCTTTCGGCGCCGGGGCCCTGATCGCGGCCAAACTCCTGCGGCCCAGCCTGCCCTACGCCCGCAAGCTCACCACCTACGAGTGCGGCATCAAGCCCACCGGATCGACCGAGGTCAAGCTCAACATCCGCTTCTACGTGTTCGCCCTGCTGTTCGTGATCTTCGACGTTGAGATCCTCTTCGTCTACCCCTGGGCGGTCACGGTAAAGGAAGTCGGCCTGCTGGCTTTAGGCGAGATGGGCATATTCCTATCCATACTGTTCTTGGGCCTGGCCTATGCCTGGCGCAAAGGAGCCTTGGTATGGGAATAGTCCTAGACCAGCTGCCGG
Source organism: Elusimicrobiota bacterium (assembly GCA_041660645.1). Taxonomy (GTDB): domain Bacteria; phylum Elusimicrobiota; class Elusimicrobia; order UBA1565; family UBA9628; genus UBA9628. The sequence goes on from JBAZVY010000141.1 coordinate 920, forward strand.
GCTGCGCCAAGCCCCTGCCCGGAGGGCAGTTCCTGCTCACCACCACGGACTATTTCATAGACCTGGGCCGCAAGTACTCGCTCTGGCCCCTGACCTTCGGCCTAGCCTGCTGCGCCATCGAGATGATGGTGGCCTACGCCGGACGCTTCGATTTCGACCGCTTCGGCGTCATACCCCGGCCCAGCCCCCGGCAGGCCGACCTTCTGCTCATCGCCGGGACCGTGACCAAGAAGATGGCCGGACCCATAGTCGAGATCTACCACCAGATGCCCGAGCCCCGTTTCGTGGTGGCCATGGGCAGCTGCGCCAACTGCGGCGGCCCGTTCCATGATTCCTATTCCGTGCTCAAGGGCGTAGACAAAATAATCCCCGTAGACGTCTACATCCCGGGCTGCCCGCCCCGGCCCGAAGCCCTGGTCTACGGCATAATGGAACTGCAGAAGAAGATCCTCAAGATGAAGATCGCCAAAGGCGGCGGCGCCACCCCGCAGCAGGAGAAGGGCAGCCGCGACCTGACCGGCAACGGATCCAACGGGGGGCAGGTCTAACATGGCCTCGACCAAAGACGCGGCCCTGGCCCGGCTCTTGGAACACTTGAGCTCCGCCGAACCCGCAGCCCATCCTATAAAGGACTATCCCACGGTCCGGCTGTCCGATCCCGCGGAGATCACCAAGGCCGCGGCTTTCCTGAAAGACGAGCTGGGATTCGATTATCTGGAGATGATCACGGCCGTGGACTGGCTGGGACCCATGCAGCTCGATGGCCTGGCTGCGGCCCGCACCGCCGCCCACCCGTTCAAGGAAACGCCCCTGAAGGCGGACCCGCCCGTGACCCCCGCGCCCGGCGCCGGAGCCGCCTACCGCCCGGTATTGGACCTGCTCTGGTCGTTCGGCAACCTCCGCGAGAACCTCAAGATGTTCTTGCGCCTGGAAGTGCCCCGGGACCAGGCGGAAGTGGCCAGCCTGACCGCTTTATTCCCGGCCGCGGACTGGCAGGAACGCGAAGCTTTCGACCTGTTGGGAGTGCGTTTCCTCGGCCACCCCAACCTCACCAAGATCCTGACCACCGAAGACCTCGCGGGCCATCCCTTGCGCAAGGACTACGCGCATCAGAAGGACCGGTTCGATGAATAAAGAGGCCCTGATCGTGTCGGAAGCTTCCATGCACACGGACACCATGTTCCTGAACATGGGCCCCCAGCACCCCTCCACCCACGGCGTGCTGCGCCTGGGACTGACCGTGTCCGGAGAGGTCATCGCCAAGGCCGTGCCCGACGTGGGCTATCTGCATCGGGGCATAGAGAAGCTCATGGAGACCCGCACTTATAACCAGGGCGTGGTCCTGGCCGACCGCTTGGACTATTGTTCGGCCATGCCCAACGGCCTGGCCATCTGCCTGGCCGCGGAAAAACTCATGGCCGTGACCGCGCCGCCCCGGGCCCAGGCCCTGCGCGTGCTCATGTGCGAGCTCAACCGCATAGCCAGCCATCTCATATTCATGGGCACCTACGGCATAGACATCGGGGCGCTCACGCCCTTTTTATACGCGTTCCGGGAACGGGAGATGATCCTGGACCTCTTCGAGATGTGCTGCGGCGGCCGGCTGACCTACAACTATATGCGCTTAGGCGGGGTATCCAACGACATCGACGATAACTGGATCGCCAAGTGCCGGGAGTTTTTAGAGTTCTTCAAGCCCCGGGTGGATGAATACGACACCCTGCTCTCCTTCAACCCCATATTCCGGTCCCGAACCCAGGACGTGGGCCTGATCTCCGCCCAGACCGCGAAGGCTTGGGGGCTCTCCGGCCCCAATCTGCGCGGCTCCGGCGTAAACTACGACGTGCGCAAGTCCGATCCCTACTGCGGCTACGACCGCTTCGATTTCAACGTCCCGCTGGGCCAGACCGGCTCCTGCTGGGACCGCTACTACTGCCGGGTGCAGGAGATGCGCCAATCCGTGCGCATAATAGAGGCCGCCCTGGCCGATATCCCGGCCGGAGAGATCATGGCCAAGGGCTTGGCCAAGATCCCCAAGCCTCCGGCGGGCGAGGCCTATGCCCACGTGGAAGCCTCCCGCGGCGACCTGGGCGTATTCCTGGCCTCGGACGGCAACGCCGCGCCCTACCGCCTGCACCTGCGCGCTCCCTGCTTCATCAATCTGGCCGTGCTCCAAGAGATCCTGGTCGGCAACAAGGTCGCAGACGTAGTGGCCATATTGGGCTCCTTCGACATCGTGCTGGGCGAGGTGGACCGGTGAACGAACAGCAGCCCCACCTGCCCTTGGACGGCGGCGCCAGCAAGCCCAAGCCCGAGACGGCTAAGCCCGCAGCCGCGGCCAAGGCGTCCCTGCCCAAACCCGTGCTCAACCACCGCTCCGGCAAACTCCTGATCGGCACGCGCTATTGGCCGACCGAGGTCTGGAAAAGCCCCTGGTCCCTGCCCCGCTATCGCGCCGGCGCCCTATGGCTGGCGGGCATAATCCTGGGCATAATCGGCATCGGCGCCGCGGTCGGCGAGCTGGCCGCCTGGGGGGACAAACTCCTGGTCCTGATGCCCAAACTGGGCTTGCCCGCTTTAGCCGTGGCCTGGATCTGGGTGCTCATCAAGCTGGGCTGCGTCATCGGCGTGATCGTGGCCAACGGCCTCTGGGCCGTATGGTGGGAGCGCAAGATATCGGCGCACATACAATCCCGCTTCGGCCCCATGTACGCGGGCGGTTTCCACGGCTGGGCCCAGACCATATTCGACACCATCAAACTGCTTCTAAAGGAAGATATCACTCCGGCCTCCGCGGACCGGGTCATCCACACCCTGGCCCCGGTCATCACCATCGCGCCCTGCGTCATGGCCTTCGCCCCGGTCCTGTTCGGCAAAGAGCTGGCCGCGGCCAAGATCGACGTGGGCGTGCTCTACATCTTCGCCTTCGCCGGAATATCCGTCATCGGCATAGTCATGGCCGGCTGGGCCTCGGGCAACAAGTATTCCCTGCTGGGCGGCCTGCGCGCCGCGGCCCAGATGGTAAGCTACGAACTGCCCCGGGGCTTCTCCGTGGTGCCGGTCATAATGTTCGCCGGCTCCCTGGACCTGGCGGTCATCGACGCGGCCCAAGCCGGCTACTGGTTCGGCTTCATACCGCGCTGGTTCGTGTTCTACCCGGTGGTGGGCCAGATTGCCTTCCTGTTCTTCCTCATCGCCTCCGTGGCCGAGACCAACCGCACGCCCTTCGACATCCCGGAGGCCGAATCCGAGCTGGTGGCGGGCTTCCACACCGAATTCTCGGGCATGAAATGGTCCATGTTCTTTTTGACCGAGTACGGCTACGTACTGCTCTCCTCCTTCCTGCTGGCCACCTTCTTTTTGGGCGGCGGCGCTCCGCTGCTGCCCGCGCTGAAGTTCATCCCCAGCTGGATCTGGATGACGGGCAAGGCCATGTCCATGATGTTCGTGTTCCTGTGGTTCCGCTGGACCTTCCCGCGCCTGCGCGTGGACCAGCTCATGGATTTCAACTGGAAATTCCTCCTGCCTTGGAGCTTCGCCAACATCGCCCTGGCCGGCGTCGTGGTCTGGTGGGGGCTGAAATGATCGCCTACTTCAAGGCCATCTTCGTAGCGGCCTGGGCTTTCATCCAAGGCCTGTGGATAACCCTGCGCTACATGTTCAAGCCCGCGGTCACGGTCCAATATCCGGACGAAAAGCTGGTGCCCTACGACGCTTTCCGGGGCATGCTCTATGTAGATGCCGGCGCCTGCATAGCCTGCGGGCTGTGCGCCAAGGCCTGCCCCTCGGCCTGCATCGCGGTCGAGAGCCAGACCCAGCCCGAGACCAAGAAGCGCGTGCCCAAGCTGGAGTCCTACACCTGGGACGCGGGCCGATGCAATTTCTGCCGGCTCTGCGAGGAAGCCTGCCCCACCAAGCCTAAGTCCGTATGGCATAGCCTGGATTACGAGGCCGTGTTCTCCAGCCGCGACGAGATGCTGCGCTGCTGGAAAGCCGGCTTCCCGCCGGCCGGCCGGGTCTACGACGCCAAGAAAAAGACGTTCAAGGACCCCAAGAACCAGCTCGCGGTACAGGAGGTCGCGGCGCGCCGATGATACCAGCCATAGCTTTCTACCTACTAGCGGCCGTGACCGTGGCCAGCGCCGTACTCGTGGTGACCCTGCGCAACACCGTGCACTGCGCCCTGGCCCTGGGCATCTGCTTGGCCTCGGTCGCGGGCATCTTCGCCAATCTAGGCGCGGATTTCCTGTTCGCGGGCCAACTGCTCATATACGTGGGCGGCATAGCCGTGCTCATGACCTTCGTGGTCATGCTCCTGGGCCGGGCCTCGGACATGCACAACCGCCAGGTGAACCAACAGTGGGCCGCGGCCCTGCTCATCTGCGCCATCACCGGCACCGGACTCTGGCACGCGGCCCGGGTCTATCTGCACGTGACCAAAGCCGCGGCCGGCGGCCCCACCACCCGGGCCATCGGCTTGCTCATGCTGGGCGATCTGGCCATACCTTTCGAGCTCATCTCCCTGGTGCTCATCGCGGCCTTGCTGGGCGCCATATTCTTCTCGCACGCGGAGCGGCCATGACTCCCAGCCTCGGGCACTATCTGGCGCTGGGCGGACTGCTCTTCCTGGCCGGGATATTCGGGGCCCTGACCCGCCGCAACGTGGTGGGCATACTCATGTCCATAGAGCTGATGTTCAATGCCGCCAACATCAACCTGGCCGCGTTCAACCATTTCCTGCATCCGGCCGGAGCGCTGGGCATGACCATGGCCCTGTTCATAATAGCGGTGGCCGCGGCCGAGGTGGTCGTGGGGCTGGCCCTGGTGCTGGCCATATACCGCAACGCCAACTCCGTATACGTAGAGGAATTCAACCTGCTCAAGGGCTAGCATGCTAGAACACGTCTACTTGATCCCGCTGATCCCGCTGGCCATGTCCTTCATCATCCTATTGGGGGCCAAGGAAGACCCGCATTCGCCCATGCCTTTTTTGGGCATCGCCGCCACCGGCTGGTGCCTGATCCAGTCCCTGGCCATATTCTACGCGGTGGCGGTCGGCGCCCGGACCTTGCCCTACAGCGCGGATTGGACCTGGTTCGCGTTCGCGGCCGAGACCGGGGGCAAAGCCTTCCTGTATAACCTGCCCATAGGCGTGCTCATAGACGGCCCGGCCGCGGTCATGCTGGTCGTCGTGACCTTGGTCAGCTTCCTGGTGCAGGTCTACTCCCTCTCTTACATGCACGGCGACGCGCGCTTTAAGCGCTACTATGCCTATCTTTCCTTCTTCACCGCCTCCATGCTGGGGCTGGTGGTCTCCGACAACCTGCTGGTCACGTTCGCCTGCTGGGAATTGGTGGGCTTCTCCTCCTATATCCTGATCGGCTTCTGGTTCGAGAAGCCGGACCCGGCCTACGCGGCCAAGAAGGCTTTCATAACCACCAAGCTCGGAGACCTGGGCCTCTACGTCGCCCTGCTGCTGATATTCGCGGTGGTGGGCAGCTTCCAGATCCAACAGATCGAGCAGTTCGTGGCCCGCGGCTACATGCCCACGGCCGTGGCCACGGCCATCGGATTGGGCATACTCTGCGGCGCGGCGGGGAAATCCGCGCAATTCCCGCTGATGATCTGGCTGCCAGACGCCATGGAAGGCCCGACCCCGGTCTCCGCGCTCATCCACGCCGCCACCATGGTCGCGGCCGGCATCTACCTGGTGGCCAAATGCTATTTCATCTACGCGGCCAGCCCCATGGCCATGAATACCGTAGCCTGGATCGGCGCCATAACCGCGTTCTTGGCCGCCACCATGGCCGTGGTAGCCTACGATATAAAGCGCGTACTGGCCTTCTCCACCGTATCCCAACTGGGCTTCATGATGTGCGCCCTGGGCTGCTGGGGCTACACTGCGGGCCTGTTCCATCTGACCACCCACGCCTGCTTCAAGGCCCTGCTCTTCCTATGCGCCGGTTCGGTCATACACGCGGTGCACAGCAACGACATGCGCCAGATGGGGGGGCTGTCCAAGAAGATGCC
>JBAZVY010000142.1:0-6751 GCA_041660645.1 Elusimicrobiota bacterium
GTCCGAGCGGATGGCGGCGTAATATTCCTGCTTGGCATCGTGCGGGGTGAAGGGCTCGATCATGAAGTGAGTGAGCTGGCCCGTGGTCTTGCCCACCGTGGTCTTCTGATTCATGCGCTGGCCGATCCATTTCCAGGCCGCGGCCCAGTCCGCGTTCAAGCATATAAGCCCATGCTTGCCGCGCTTGCCGAAGAGCTGATCCGGCTTGACCACCAGCTTCTCTTTCTTGAGCCAGGGATGCGCTTTGAGCACGTCCTTTTCCTTGGACTCGGGCGTGATCAACGCCAGCTTCCCAGCCCGATCCTTAAGCTGCGGGAACTCCTGGGCCAAGAATGAGAATAGGACCTTCTTGCCCTCGTACTCGCGGATGCCGCGCTGAGCCATGATCTTGCCCCCTTACCGGCAGACGGCCGCGTACTGGACCGCGAGCTTGGCCGCCACCTGGTCGATGAACCCAGCCGTGGTCTCGTACTTGGCCGGCTTGGGGTCCATGAGCGGGATCAGGTCCTTGGTCACCAGGCCCTGCTCGATGCAGGAAATCACCGCTTTCTCCACGTTCTCTCCGAACTTCACCACCTCGGGAGTGCCGTCGAGCTCGCCGCGCTTCTTGATGCCGCCGGTCCAGGCGAATATGGAAGCCACGGAGTTGGTGCTGGTGGCATTGCCCTTAAGATGCTCGTAGTAGTGGCGCTTGACGGTGCCGTGGGCGGCCTCGTACTCGAACTTGCCATCCGGAGAGACCAGCACCGAGGTCATCATGCCCAGGCTGCCGAAGCCCGCCGCCACCATGTCCGAGAACACGTCGCCGTCATAATTGCGCATGGCCCAGAGTATGCCGCCCTCATGCTTCATGACCTGGGCCACGGCGTCGTCTACGAGCAGATACCGGTATTTGATCCCGGCCTTATCCAACTCGCCCTGCCGCGCCGACACCTCCTCGGCGAAGATGTCCTTGAAGCGCTTGTGATACTTCTTGCTGATGGTGTCCTTGACCGAGAACCACAGATCCACGCGCTCGGAGAGGGCATAGGTTATGCGGGAGCGGGCAAAGGATTTGATGGACTTGTCGGTGTTGTGGATGCCCATCACGATGCCGGGGCCCTTGAAGGCGTGTATGGTAGCGCGGGTCTCGGGCTGCTCCTTATCGTCCGGCGTGAACACCACTTCCGCCTTGCCCGGGCCCGTGGCGATGAGTTCCATGGACTTATAGAGGTCGCCGTAGGCATGCCGGCCCACTATGATGGGCTTCTTCCAACTGCGCACCGCGGGCACGATGTTCTTGACCATGATGGGCTTGCGGAACACCGTGCCGTCCAGGGCGCTGCGGATCTGGCCGTTGGGCGAAGGCCAGGCCTTCTTGAGCTTGTATTCCACGACCCGGTCGTCGTCCGGAGTGATGGTGGCGCACTTTATGCCCACGCCGTATTTCTTTATGGCTTCGGCCGCGTCCAGGGTGATCTGGTCGTCGGTCTTATCGCGCTTCTCCACGCCCAAGTCGAAATACTTCAGGTCTACGTCCAGGTACGGCAAGATGAGCTTTTCCTTTATCATGGCCCATATTATCCGGGTCATCTCGTCGCCGTCCATCTCTACGATCGGGGTCTTGACCTTTATCTTAGCCATATCTACTTCTCCTATGGTTATTTCGAGTTGGTATGGTTCAACAGCCCGCCGGCGAGCACGATGTCCCGCTGGCGTTGCGACAATTCGTACTGGCACTCGATGGACTCGCCCCGCGGGGTCTTGACGGCCACGGGCCGGCCGGCCCGGACCGCCGCCTTCCAGCCCTCGGCCGAGACCACGTCGCCTTTCTGGAACTTGGCATAATCCCCAGGGTCTGCGAACCTCAAGGGCAGTATACCGAAATTCACCAGGTTGGCGGAATGGATGCGTTCGAACGACTTGGCGATGACCGCCTTGACGTTTAGATACATGGGGCACATGGCCGCATGCTCCCGGCTGGAGCCTTGGCCGTAGGATTCCCCGGCCACGATGACGTTATGCACGTCCTTGGCTTTGTTCTCCAGGCAGCGCGCAGCGAAGCTGGGATCCACGTTCTCGAACACGTACTGCGCGTACTTGGGCACGTTGGACCGGTACTTGAGCCGGGCTCCGGCCGGCATGATGTGGTCGGTGGTGATCTTATCCTCAAGTTTCGCCATGACCTCGCCCCGCAAGGAGTCCGGCAAGGGCGAGTTCTTAGGCGGCTCGCCGATGTTGGGGCCGCGTTCCACGGCCGTGCCGCGGGCCTCGGCGGAAGGGAAGATGAACATGGAATCATCGATCAGGTAGGCCGCGGGCTCGGTGATCCGAGGACACTGGGCCCCGGTCCGGCGCGGGTCCGTGAACTTGCCGGCCAGCGCGGCCACGGCCGCGACCTCCGGGCTGGTCAGATACACTTGCGCATCCTTGGTCCCGCTGCGGCCCTCGAAGTTCCGGTTCGAGGTCCGGATGGACACCCCCGCGCTCTTGGGCGAGAAATGATTGCCGATGCAGAAGCCGCAGGCGTTCTCCATGATCCGGGCCCCGGCCGCGACCACGTCGGCCAAGCCGCCTTTTTTGGCCAGCAGCTGCACCACCTGCCGGGAACCGGGCGCGATGCCCAGGCTCACGTCCGGGTGCACCTTCTTGCCTTTGAGCACCGCGGCCACGGTCATCAGGTCCTTATATGAGGAGTTCGTGCAGGAACCGATGCAGACCTGGTCTACCTTCATGCCTTCCAATTCGGAGACCTTCTTGACGTTGCCCGGGCTGTGCGGCGCCGCGGCCAAGGGCTCTATCGCGGCCAGGTCCAGCTCGATGACCCGCGCGTACTTGGCGCCCCGGTCGGCCTTGAGCTCGGACCAATCCCCCTCCCGGCCCTGGGCCTTCAAGAACTTCTTGGCGACGTTGTCCGACGGGAATATAGAGCAGGTGACGCCCATCTCCGCGCCCATATTGGTGATGGTGGCGCGCTCGGGCACGCTCAAGGTCTTGACCCCGGCGCCTCCGTATTCCAGAACCACGCCCACATTGCCCTTGGTGCTCAGCAGCTCCAGCATCTTGAGCACCACGTCCTTAGCCGTGACCCAGGGCTGCAAACGGCCGGAGAGCTTGATCAGATAGACCTTGGGGCACGTGAGGTAGAAAGCCCCGCCGCCCATGGCCACGGCCACGTCCAGGCCGCCTGCGCCCATGGCGATCTGGCCGATGCCGCCGCCGGTGGTAGTATGGCTGTCGCTGCCCAGCAAGGTGGTTCCGGGCTTGCCGAAGCGCTCGAGATGCACCTGATGGCAGATGCCGTTGCCGGCCCGGGAATAGACTATGCCATACTTGGCGGCTACGGTCTGCAGATAGCGATGGTCGTCGGCATTCTCAAAGCCGACCTGCACGGTGTTGTGGTCCACATAGGATACGGACAGATCGGTCTTGATGCCCGGACTGCCCAGGGCCTCGAACTGGAGATAGGCCATGGTGCCCGTGGCGTCCTGGGTCAGAGTCTGGTCTATCCGGATCCCGATCTCCTGGCCCGGCACGTATTCGCCTTCCTTGAGATGCGCCTTGAGCACCTTCTCTACGATGTTCGCCGGCATGGAAAGGCCTCCTATGGATAACCTATGGCTATTCTGCCACAATACAGCTTTTCGGACATTGATTTAAGTCAAATTCCCGCCAGGATATTTCCTAGGTCTTGCGCGGGGCTGGACAAGGTCCTAAAGGCTCCGGAACAAACCCAGATACTCGTCGATAGACGGGCCCCAGGAAGAATCCTTGGCCATGGCGGTCCGGCGCGCTTGGGCCAAGGCCGGGGCTTGCCGGTACAGGGCCAAGGCCCGGGCGCAGGCAGCCTTGATCGCCTCTGCGGAGAACTCCCGGATGAAGAACCCGTCTCCGCGCGCAGCATCGGCGTCGAGATCCGTTATGGTATCGGCCAAGCCGCCGGTGCGGGTCACGATAGGCAAGGAGCCGTAGGCCTGGGCCACGAGCTGGGCCAAGCCGCAGGGCTCGAAGCGCGAAGGCATGAGGAAGAAATCCGAGGCGGCATAGATGCCGCGGGCCAGGGCGTCGTCGAATTTAAAGGAATAGGCTACGTTGTCCGGATAGCGCTCAGCCGCTTCCTGCAAACGCGCCCGAAGCTCTTCGCCGCCCGGGTCCGAGCCCACCAGCATCATGAGTTGAGCTCCGCGGCTGACCAGATAAGGTATGGCCTCGATGATGAGGTCCAGGCCTTTTTGCGCATCCGGGCGGGAGATGACCCCGAAGACCGGAGCCGCGGGAGCTGCGGGCAGGCCGGCGCGCGACTGCATCGCGGCCTTATTGGCGGCCTTTCCGGCCAGGGCGCCGGCGGCGCCATAGCGCGCGGCCAGAGCCGCGTCCGTACCCGGGTTCCACATATTAGGATCTATGCCGTTTATGATGCCGTGCAGCATGTCTTTGCGATGCTCCAGCAGGCCTTCCAGGCCGCGGCCGAACTCATTGTTCTGCCGGATCTGCCGCGCATAGTTAGGGCTGACCGTGGTGATGGCGTCCGCGAACACCAGCCCGGCCTTGAGCAGGCTGAAATTCCCATAATACTCCAGCTTATCGGACGTGAAATCCTCGGCCCGGAACCCGGCCTTGAACATGGTCTCGCGCGGGAAAAAACCCTGATACGCGATATTGTGTATGGTCACGATCGAACGCGTGGCTGCGAAAAAGGGATCCGCCGCGTAGACCAGCTTGAGCAAAGCCGGGATCACGGCCGCATGCCAATCATGGACATGGATGATATCCGGCTTAAAACCCAGGCTCTTGGCGGCTTCCAACGCGGCGCGGGAGAAGAATATGAACCTATCGTCGGTGTCGTTGTAGCCAGGTTGGGCCGGAGCGTAGATCCCGTCTTTCGAGTACAGGCTGTCATTGCCCACGAAATATACGTCCACGCCTTTATATGCCGTATGCCACAGTTCGGCTTTTTCCTGGCGGCCTCCCAATGGCACGAGGATATCTTTTTTGACCGGCTGCAGCCCATGCTGGGCCGCATCCAACTGCAGATACTTGGGCAGCATCAAGGTCACGCGGTGCCCCTGGTCTACGAAACCGCGGCTCAAGGCGTCGACCACGTCGGCCAAGCCGCCGGTCTTGATGAACGGTACGGATTCCGAAGCCACCAGCAGGATATTGAGCGGCTGAGAAGCCTCGCCCATGCGCGCGGCCCAATCCGCATCCACGGCTTCTTTCAAAGCGCTCGGCGCCGCGTCGGGCGATGGGGCAGCCAGATCCGAGGCCACCGGAGCCATGGCGACCGGAGCTAAAGCCTGGTCCGGAGCAACGGCTGCTCGCGGAGCCGCGGCCTGAGGCATCGCGGCCGAAGGCGCCGCCGCCAGCCGCAGGCTCGGCTGCGGCCAAGCCGCGGCTAACGGGACCAATGGACCGATAGACGGCGTCTGGCCCAGGCTCGGCTTGACGGATGGCAGAATTCCGGGCAGTATAGCGGCCGGACGCGCGGGCAGGCTGATGCGCGCGTTGGCGCCGGCCTGCGCTGATAAAGACAGACCCGCCAAAAACAGGGCCAGTAAGGCTTTCGCCATCATACGGATAGTATAGCCGCCGCCCCGGATCCTGGCCCGGGTCATTGGGCCTAAGGCTAATACGGCAATATGCCTAGAGGTTTATGTCGACCTGCAAGGTATATGTGTTCTTGCCGGCCACGTTGCGGTTGTTGTAGATGTCGTAGCCGAAAATCACGCTAGTCTTTTCCGAGAAAGCCCAAGCGAATCCCAAATTAGTCGATCCGGCCATGGAAGCCCCCCCCTGGTAATCCACCGCCAACCAAAGCTTATCCGAGACCTCCTTCATGGTGCGGTCCCAGGAGAGCAGGACTCCGTGGTTGGCGACCCGCCCTTGCTCGTCGCGCAGCACCGCGCCGTTGCCTCCGTAGTAGCCGGCGGATAGCCGGCCGACCAGGGGCAGGGTCCGAGCGGCCAGGCCGTATACGATATCCTGGTTGGTGGACCCGTTCTTGGTCCCGATGTTATATCCGCCCACCGCCAGCGCGGGCGACCACTCGGCCCAGGACTTCTCCGGCGTGCCCAACTTGCCGTGGAAATAAAGCGGATTATTATCCAGCACCTTGTCGCCCTGGTACATCAGATCGAAGCCGGCCTCGGCCTGGATCTGCTTGCTCGGCAGGACCCCGATGGTCGGCCCGATCATGGAGAGCGGCCCTTTCCGGGTCCCATTGTTCTCGTCCTGGGCGCGCAGGTAAGTATCTATGTTGAGGTGCACTAACTTGTAAGGTTGGATATCCGTAGACGGTATCCAGATCTGCGTAGAAGGCGTGGCTCCAGCTCCAGCGGCCCCGCCCGCCCAGATAGCGGCCAGCAACGCGATGCCCGTTCTTTTCATATCGATATCAGCCGTGCAGATAAGCCGTCTCGCCGTGCACGGACTCGTCTAGGCCCATCTCCTCTTCCTCGGCCGAGGTCCGGACCGGCGTGATCATATTGATCAGGAACAACATGACGTAGGTGAAGATGAAGGCATAGACCGCGGTGCCCGCCACCGCGATGGTCTGCTTCAAAAAGAAGTTCACTCCGCCATGGACCAATCCGTCGGCGCCGCCGGCGTTGACGAACTTATTGCCCAGGATGCCCAAGCAGATCACGCCCAGCACTCCGCCGACGCCATGCACGCCCCACACGTCTAAGGCGTCGTCCCACTGCAGCTTGTTCTTGATGTTGACCGCGATGTAGCAGACCACGCTGGCGGTGATGCCGATGAGCACGGCGCT
>JBAZVY010000143.1:0-6705 GCA_041660645.1 Elusimicrobiota bacterium
TCCGCCTCCGGCATCTCCTCGGACAACGCCGCGGCCGGCGCGACCGCCACCGCCGGCTCCACCGGAACCGGTTCCGGCAGAGGAGCGGCCGTCTCCACCGGAGGCGGCGGCGCAATAACCACGGGCGCAGCCGCGGCCGCGGGTTTTTCTTCCGGCTGGATATCGGGGATATTCAGGACCTGTCCCGGATATATCAAATTCGGGTCCTTTATATCCGGATTGGCCTCGGCTATGGCGCGCCAACGGTAAGGATCACCATAATAGCGCTTGGCCAGGCCCCACATATGGTCGGTGTCCGCCACCTTATGCTGCACGCCGCCCTGCGCCCAAGCCGCGCCCGCGACGCAGAACAACGCCGACAAAACTACTGCTGATATCCTCATTGCCGCCCCCTTATTGCGCCCATCGATCCAAACAACGGTACTGCATAGCCTCGGTCAGATGCCGCACGGTCACCCCTGCGTTGGCCTCCAGGTCGGCCACGGTCCGGGCCACGCGCAGCACCCGGTCCAGACTGCGGGCCGAAAGCCCGAACTTCCGCGCGGCCTCGCCTAAAAGCGCCACGCCCTCTGGATTCAAACGGCAATGGCGCCGCAGCTCCGCAGGCGGGATATAGGCATTGAGCGCAAAGTCCTCGCGCCCGAACCGGTCCCGCTGGCGCTGCCGGGCTTGCTTCACCCGGACCCGGACCTGGTCCGAGGTCTCGGACGGCGGCTGGCCGTCGGACTCGGAGGTCCCGGCCCAATGCGCAAAGGGCACGGCCGATAGTCCGACCTGGATGTCTATACGGTCGAGCAAAGGCCCGGAAAGCCGGGACTGATACTTGGCCAAAGCCGCGGGCGTACATAGGCATGGTCTTACCGGATGGCCGCGCCAGCCGCACGGGCAAGGATTGGTCGCGCCCACCAACAGGAACCGGGCCGGATATTCCACGGTCGCGCGCGCCCGCGCCACCACCACGCGCCCGTCTTCCATGGGTTGACGCATGGCTTCCAGAGCCGCCCGCCCGAACTCCGCCAGCTCATCCAAGAACAGCACGCCGCCGTGCGCCAGGGAGACTTCCCCGGGCCGGGCTCCGGGGCCGCCTCCGATCAGGGCGGTCTGGGAGGCGGAATGATGCGGAGAACGGAACGGCCGTTGACGGACGAGCCCGTGCCGGAAACGGTCTTCGTATACGGAATGCACCCGGGTCGTCTCCACCGCCTCACCGGAAGAAAGCTCGGGCAATATGCCCGGGAGCCTGCGCGCCAACATGGATTTGCCGGCCCCCGGCGGCCCCACCAGCAGGACATGATGTCCGCCCGCGGCCGCCACTTCCAAGGCCCTCTTCGCCAAGGCCTGGCCCCGGACGTCGCTAAGGTCCAATCGGCCGGAAGCGGTGCGTTCCTCCTGCGCCTGTACGCCCGGCTGGGCAGCGGATAAAGCCGCCCCCGGCTCGCCGGCCAGGAAATCCGCCACCGCCTTGAGCGAATCGGCTCCGAAAGCCGCCAGTCCGGTGGTGGCGGCCTCGGCCGCGTTCTCCCGAGGCAGGATCATACCTGCAAAACCCTGGCTTTGGGCCTTGGCCGCCATGGCCAGTATCCCCCGGACCGGCCGCAGGCTGCCATCCAAGGCCAGTTCTCCCAAGAAACAATAGCGCTGGGACCACTCTCCGGCCGGCAACTGCCCGGAAGCGGAAAGCACGGCCAAAGCGATAGGCAGGTCGAAATGGGAGCCCTCTTTGCGGGACTGGGCCGGAGCCAAGTTCACGGTGATGCGGCGGCTGGGAAAACGGTAGCCGGAATTGCGCACGGCCGAGGTCACGCGATCGCGCGACTCCCGCACCGCCACGTCGGGCAGGCCCACGGTGGTGAAGCCGGGCAAGCCGCCGGCCATATCCAGCTCCACCATGACCGGGTAGCCGTCCACCCCGCGCAAACCGTAAGAGAATACCCGGGCCAGCATCACTGCCCTCCGGAACTTTCCATCTCCAAGTAGCGGTAATCGGCCTCGACCGTACGCACGATGAAGGCGTATCCGGGCAGACGCAGAAGCCGCGCGGCCAACTCGTCCGGAGACAGTTTCTCCACGAAAATCAGCAGCCGCGCCCCCCCGGGTCCGATATAAGTGACCACGGCGCCGGCCACGCCGGGCAAAGCGCGCACGTCCGCCGTGAGCTTATGCAGGCGCTCCATCCCGGCCAGGCCGGAGACCGCCAGCACGATCTCGGAGCGCTCCCGAAAAACGTCGCCCAAGTCCGCGGCCAGCTTCTCCGCGGCCAGATCGCCCGCGTTCTCCAAAGCCTTAGCCGCCGCGGTGAGCGGCGACATGTCCACGGCCGTGGCCTGCACGGTCTCGCTGGCCAAGACCCGGGCCGCGGGCACGGAATAGGCCTGGGCCGAGACCTGGCCCGAGAAGGAACTGTATCCGGCCAGACGATCGTCCCGCACCGGCGCCGCCGAGGCGGCGCCGTAGATGAGCACATTGGCCCCCGCCGCCTTGGCCGCGGCCGCGGCTTCGATCACAGACCCGGTGTCCTGATGCTTGGCATTGAGCCGGTCGCTGAAATCCTGGACCTCATAGCCCCGAGCGGACATTTGCCGCCGCAAGGCGTCGGAAGCCCGCCCCACGTCTCGGCCCGCGCCCAGCCCCTTCTCTTGCAAAGCCAGCAGGATGCGCGGCGTACCGTAAACGCCCTCGGGCCGCACCAGGCCCAGGCCTTCCAGATCCCGGAGCAGCTTAGCGGTGGCGACCAAGGCGCGGACCCGGAGCTTGCGGCCTCCCGGGACCGGGATTTGGGCCGCGATCCGCCATTTCCGGATATAGGCGCGAGGACTGGCCAGAATATTATCATCCAATATCTTGGTCGAAGCCGCCCAGGTATGGGAAGCTATATAAAGGTCGAGCAAGCCGGACACGGCTTGACGCTCGGCCGTGATCAGGGCTTGCTCCTGCTGCTCCGCCGGAGTCGTACCCGACTCCGCCAAAGCGACGACTTCCTCCTCCTGCACGAAACCCGCCTTGTGCGGTCCGGGCTTGAGCCCGGCGCAAGCGCAGGCCAGCAGGGCGGCCAGGGGCACGGCGCAGCGGAGCGCGGCCCGCATCAGGCCGCCTCCGGAGTACGGACCGCCGACGGCAAGCTTAAAAAGAAACGCGTACCCTTGCCCGGCTCGGATTCGAACCAGATGCGCCCGCCATGTCGGTTCGCCACCTCTTTGGCTATGGTCAGGCCCAAGCCCGTGCCCGGGACCGCTATCTCGCTGCGATTGCGCGCCCGGAAAAATTTCTCGAATATCCGGCTCTGGTCTTCAGGGTGGATGCCCACCCCGTCGTCCGCCACGCAGAGTTCCACCGCTTCGCCCTTAGCCTCCAGGCGCACATCCACCCGGCCCCCGGGCCGGGTGAATTTGACCGCATTGGATATCAGATTGTCCACGGCCAGACCCAGCCACTTCGAGTCGCCCACCACCTGGGGCAGGCGCTCCGGGGACTCCACCTGCAAGGTCTTGCCGGCTTCCACGGCCTGATGGCGATGGGTATCCGCGCTGGCATTGACCACGGCCGCCAAAGATACCGGGACCTTCTCCATGTCCATGCCTCCCTCCAGGCGCGACACATCCAACAGGTCGGCGACCAAGCTGGTCAGCCGGCCCACCTGCTGCTTGGCTATGCGCAAAAACTCATTCTGTTTATCGTTCAACGGCCCGACCTCTCCGTCCACCAGTATGCTCAAGAACCCGGACAGCGACGTCAGCGGCGTCTTGAATTCATGGCTGACTGTGGAAACGAACTCACTCTTCATACGATTGAGGGCCGCTAATTGTTCCGCCACCTGGGAAAGCCGTTTGTTCAAAATGGCCGTTTCCACCATGACCGCGGCTTCCTCCGCGATGATAGTCATCATCTCCATATGCTCCGGGGTGAAGAAATCCTTCTGAAAGCTGCCGATGCGCATGACCCCGATGCAATGATCCTCCAACAGCAAGGGCAGGACCAACAAGGAATGCACGCGCCAGAGTTTGGCGTACTGGGCGATGACGTTGGGGTCGTTCTGGGCGTCGCCGGTGAGGAAAGGCTGCCGGGTCTTGAACACTCGGACCGAGGAAGCGTCGTCGCGGTCCAAGGGGATGCGGTAGAACTGGTCCTCGCCCTCCAGACCGTAAGCCCCCGGCTGCGTTACCAGTTCGCCTCCGGCGTCATCCTGGAGCAGGAAGGCCACCAAGTCGGCTTGGAGATATTTAGCCACGATGGACACGATGGCGTTGAGCGCGGAATTAGTCTGGGGCCCGCGCGAGATCAGGGCTTCGGCCACTTCATGCAGGGTCTTGACCTCCCGGGACTTCTCGATGAGCCGGGTATGGGTGTGGGTGAGCTCCTCGATAGCCGAGGTCAGGCCGCCCTGCAAGCGCTCGCTGGTCTGGGACAGCCGCACCAGGTCGTCTACGATCTCGGCCAAGGACGTGGCCAGCCGGCGCACGATCTCAAAAAAAGGCTCGCCGTCCCGCAGCCCGACGCCCTGCGGATCGCGGTCAGCCACCACCAGGATGCCTTCCGAACTGCCGGCCCGGCCCCACGGTATCAGGCGCAACTGGCAGAAGCCGTGGTCCGTGAGCCGCCGCAATCGGATGTCTTGTTCCGCGTCGCTGGCTCCGGATATGCTCCGGATCGTCCCGCCCTGATCCAAGGCCTGCCGCAACAGCGGAGATTCAAAGTCCCAAGCGCCCTTGGGCAGCTCGGACCAGATCCGTCCCCGGGCCGCGACTACCAGCCCCTCGGAGGATCCCGGGCCGCGGCGCAGCCAGCACATGGCCAATTCCGGCAGCCTATTATGCAGGCTGTTGACGGCACGCTGCCCCATCTCATTGAGAGCGTGCGGAGCGGTATGGGTGGAGAGCTGCAAGTCCAGCACCTCTAAAGCGAAGCGCCTGAGGTCTTCGGCCCGCTCCCGAGCCGACAACAGGACACGCTCCATGGGCAGCAGGCGCCGGAACACGAAGAACCAATAAGTCACGAACCCCGAGGCCAATGCTACCAGCAGCGACATCAACAACAGGCTCATGGCTTATCTGCCGTAAAGTCCAGGTGCGCCGCCAAGAAAGGTCTCGATATGCCCGTCTCGTTGAAGGGGATCCAACCCAGGGCCACGCCGAAGCTGTCCAAGATGTGCCGAACGGCATGGGAGAATTCCCCCACCCGCGCGGCCAGCTTAGCCTCGCCGGAGGGACCCAGGACCAAGGCGGCCTGGGCGCCGCAATTGCGGCAAGCTTCTCCTATATGAAAAGGCACCCCGAAAGGCTGGCCCGCGTCATACTCCTCCATGGCCACATGCCGATAGGTCCGGTCCAGACCGAACATGGCGCCCACGCTGTAAAACCGGGAAGCCGCCCACGCCATCATGTCATTATGCCCCTTGGGGAAGAACAGCGCCAATTTTTTAGCATCCGGGGAAGCCGCCGGCGGGACGAAATTCAGGGCCGAAGACAAGTCCGTATCGCTGGGCATATCGTTCTGGATGGCTCGCTCTCCGGGACTGAGCAGTCCGGCTATGATATCGGTGCCGCCGCCGGGCAGCCCCACCCCGGATCGGAGCAGCGCGCTCAACGCCTTCCAACGCATGGCCACGCGCGGAAATTCGCAATAGTTCGGGCCTAACTGCTCCCGCAAACGTTTGACCTCGTCCTGGGCCATAACGATCGCGTTGCGGTCCACGAACGCCCGGATCATCTCCTCCTGCACGGCCGGCGCGGGCAGCTTCATATCCACGGACCAGCCGCTGGACAGCGATATCTTGAGCGCATCTTCCATGCTGGCCAAGGCCTTGGGCGGATACACCGAAGTCAGCACCACCTGCAGGCTCCGGCCCAAGAAGCTCTGGAATATGCGGATCAAGGCGTCCTGATTCTTATCCGACACGGAGAGCAGATGGATGTCGTCCACCAATAGCGCCTTGGCCGGGCCCAGACGCGTCTCCAGCTCGGCCAACCGGCCCGCGGAAACGGCCGCGCTCACGGCCCCGGCCAATGCGGCGCCGGTAGTAAACACTATGGGCGCCTCGCCCGACGAGCCGCCCAGCGCCGAGGCGATGGCATGCAGCATGTGGGTCTTGCCCACTCCGGGCACGCCGTATATGAACAAGGGGTTATACATGGTGCCGGGGGCAGCCGATACGGAAGTCGTGGCCGCGTGCGCGAACCGATTGAAGGCTCCGACCATGATGCTGTCCCAATTGAGCCTGGGGTCGGGCTGTTTTTGCAGGCCCCACCACCCATCCTCGGCCGAAGCCGGAACCGCCGGCGGCGGAGCCGGCGGGGCCTCGAACGCAGGCGCTGGCGGAGTCGGCGGCGGCAAAGACGGCTTCGACTCCGGCGCGGCCGCAGCCTGGGGAGCCGGAGTTTCCGGAGACAACGATACCAGCCCCGGAGGCAGGACCGCGGGCGCGGTTATCGGCGCGGTGGGCGCAGGCGCCGGCTCCGACATAGCCCCCGGCCGGTCGGCTCCGACTCCCGGCGCCAATGCGTCCAAGAACTCCAGCACCTTGTCCAGCCCGGCCTGAGTCAAGCCGTGCAGATGCATGCGCAGATTAAAGCCCTCCCCGTCGTCCACCTTGGCCGGCCGGCTGCACATGGCCCCGAACTTCTTGACGATCTGCTGGATCTGCTTCATCTCCCCCTTGACCAGCAACACGTAACGATGCGGGTCGTGTTGACTGGGGTCGGGACGCAAGGA
>JBAZVY010000144.1:0-6660 GCA_041660645.1 Elusimicrobiota bacterium
TGTGCGGGGAATCCACCAACCCCCTATCACTCGATGATCCGATCCTAGTAAAGGGGCCATGAAAATTACTTCGCTTAACGGGATATGCCTTGTTCGCGCATAATTGGCTTACCATCCCCTACTATCTGGACCGGGCTTTTACCGGCACCGCGGTAAGCAATTATTATGAGTTCTTCTCCAACCTCAATCCGCTCATCATCTTCGTCTTGTCCCCGATCGTGGCCGCGATGACCGCGAGCAAGGATATGTATCGGATGATGATCGTGGGCACGTTGGTGATGGCCGCGCCTACTTTTCTGCTGGCCTTCGGCCCCAACCTATATCTGTTCCTGGCGTTCATAGTCCTGATGTCCGTGGGCGAGGCCATCTGGAGCCCGCGCTTCCTGCAGTGGATATCCGAGATCGCCCCGCCGGGGAAAGTGGGCATGTATCAGGGCATAGGTCAACTGCCGTGGTTTATGACCAAGATGTTGACCTCGTTCTATTCCGGCTACTTCGTGGCCCATTATTGTCCCAAGCCGGAGAGCGGCTTGCCCATGAACACGGGCGCCATGTGGCTGATATACTCCGGCATAGCCATGATAACCCCGATCGGGTTGATCCTGGCCAAGCGCTGGATGCAGAAAGGCAAGCTCGCGGGCATGTCCGGCGCGCCAGCCGTCCCCGCCGGACTGCAGCCGGCTGCGGTCGGCGAGGGCGGGCAACAGTAAGGACCGGCGAGGCTATCAGCTGCGAGTGGCGGCGTGCTGGTAAGCCTCCTTGCCGGCCTTGATGGCCGCGGTGATCTGTTCCGTGCGGTGCAGACCTTCTTTCTTTATCTCGTTCAAGAGCGCGGTGCCTTTCTCGCGTTCCGCCTGCAGCCAACCGTTTATGGCAGCGCGGGTCTCTTTCCCGGACCGCGGCGCCCAGAGCACTCCGGCGGCTGCGCCCGCTGCCAGTCCCGTCAAGAACAGTGCGATATCTACGCCTTTCCTAGTGAACATGATGGTCCTCCTTGCTTCCTGAATATAAGATAACCGGATAGGTTCAAGTAAGCATCAAGTATCCAGGCGCGCGGGGGCATAAAAAGACCCCTCGGCTGAGGGCCGAAGGGCTATAGATGGAAAGTGGTGGGCAGTACAGGATTTGAACCTGTGACCCCTGTCGTGTGAGGACAGTGCTCTACCGCTGAGCTAACTGCCCACTTCCTTTACATTCTATCAAACTTTCCCGACATTCCCAAAGCTCAAGGATGGGGCTGGCCGTCTAGGGGTCCGGCCGGGGACTTCGTCGTCGCCACCTCTTCCCCGCAGGTTCCGCAGAGCGAGGACGCGCCGATGGGGCGCGTTACCTTGGCGCCGCAGGAGCAGATGATGGTTTCCATTGGATCAGATTCTACCATTTGTCTCTAGTGTCGTCGCCCGGATGGAATCCATCCGAGGTCTCGGCGGGGTTCTGGGTCTTGACGGATCGCGGTATCCGGCTATACTCAGGGAGTCGGACGTTCGTGGGCCGGTCCTGAGTCCGGTGCCGTAGAAGTGGTCGGTAACGAGAAGTGGTTCCAACGGACCGTACGCTGAAGTCGCAGCCGGCGCCGCATCGCATCGTGCGTAAGTGCCGTGGCCGCAGTGCGTTCCGGACTCAGGACGGGTCGCCCGACAGGATCTGGGGCGCCAAGGCAGTCGATTGAACGACGCTTGCCTTGGCGCCTCATTTTTTATTGGCCCGGGTCGAAAAATGTAAACTTTATAAAACTAAGGAGACAGCCATGAGATTCCAGACCCTGTCGGCGCTTATCCTCATCCCGCTCTCGCTGGGCCTCAGCCCTCGCCCGGCCCGGGCGGACGGCGACGGGCCTTCCCGGCCCAGCACTCCGGCTGAGAAGGCCTTCTTCTCTAAGACCCTCGGCACGATCGAGCGGGCGCTGCCCGCGCCGCCGGCCAAATGGAACCCTACGGAGAAACCTTCCCTGACCCCGCCTTCGACCGTATTCGAAGGGGTGGAAAAGAGCGGTATCCGGTTCCAGTACAAGGGCAAGTGGTTCGACCAAGCGCAAAAGACGCGCCAGGGCCAGAAGCTCCAGGGAGCCATCATGGATTCTGCGCAGGGCCGCGATATGGAAGCCTTGGGCAATCAGATGGAGTCGCTGCAGGCCGAGCAGCAGAAGATCATGGAAGAGATGCTTCGGGCGAGCCAGCGCCAGGATAAGGCGGCTATGGCTAAAGTCCGGGGCAAACTCGCGGAATTCCAAAAGCGGCAGCAGCAGGCCCTGAGCGGATTCTCCGCCCCGCAAGAACAGGCCCTGAAGGATTCACCTATAAGCGATGCCTGCCTCGAGATCGAAGTCACGGTCAATCACACGTCCATCGGCCTGGCCAAGACCGCGCCCTTGGCTGTCCCCGGGGCCGAACGGGCGTTCCGGCTCAACGACGGCGACCCGGGCCGGAAGGACTGCCCCTATGGCCGGGCGGTGGCGCTGCTGGGCGCTTGGGACGCTGGCCGGGTCGGCGGCGACTACCTTTATTTCAAATCCAACTGGCGCGGGGGCATCCCGCACCCCGCGGCCAAGAACATGATCATCTCGGTCCGGGCCAGCGACCAGCGGGCGGAGGCCTATCTGCGGGCCGTGAAATGGGACGAACTCAAGGCGCTTATCGTTAAGTGATCAGGGCTGATCGCCGCCCGTGGGATGCCGGCAGGGATATCCGGCGGAAGTTGGTTTTGACGGCGGCGGTCGTCTTGATGGCGTTCGGATTGGCGCGCGCGCTGGTTTTTACATGGTCTACGGGGGCGCGCCCCTGGTTCGATCCCATGCTCGCCATCGACGGCAATTCCTATCTGGCCGGCATGGTCGAGATCGTGGACCGCACCGGGCCTCTGGACTTGACGGATATATATCACTCGCCGGGCTATCAGATCTATCTGGCGGGTTTTTATTTTTTGCGTCATGATGCGGAGGGCGCGATCGTAGCGGTCAAGCTCGCGGCCTGGGCGCTCCAACTGCTTTGCGTGGTCCTGGTCGTCCTGGTCGGGAGACGCAGCTTCACCGCTCCGGCGGGGCTTGGGGCGGGCGTGCTGGTCGCTTTTTCGCACTCCTTGGCGTGTTATGCCAACCTTATCCAATACGAAGTGCCTTTGGCTTTTTTGATCTTGGCCCATACCGCCGGATTATTGACCTTTCCTTTGGTGCCGCGCCGCAGGCTGCGCGGCGCCCTGTTCTTCCTGCTCGGATTGACGGCCGCCGCCGCCGCTTTGATCCAGGATCGGTTCATCCTGCTGGTGCCGATCGGGGCGTTTTGCTTGTGGCTGGCGCAGCGCGACGCCCGCCGGCTCGTTCTGGCCTACCTCATCCCGGCGATGCTGATCCTGGGGGGCTGGGCGGCATACCAGACGCGCCGGACCGGGGCGCCGACCTTGATATCGAGCGGGGCTGGCTTCCGCTTCCGCATCCACAATAATCCTAACGCCGTAGGAGAGGCGTTTCCTTATGTGGAGCCGGTCGAACCTTCCGGCTGGCGATTCGTCATCTCCCGCCCTGGGCGCTATGTTTGGCTCGTCAAGGAACGGTTCCTCTACTTGTGGGACCTGAAAAAAGACCTATGGTATCTGGGCGTTCCTGGGATGCGGGGAGGGGGCGCCTCGGCTTTCCAGGTCTTCGCCGTTTGCATTTTTGGGGCGGGTTTGGCGATGAAAGCGAGGTCCGACGCGCGTTCGGGGAGGCTGCGGGAGCATGCCGCCTTGTATTTGACGTTGTTCTGCAGTTGGATCGGTCCGCTGTTGGTGTTGAGCAGTTCGCGGTATAATGTGCCCGTGATCCCGATCCTGGCGCTGTTTCAGGCCGAAGCTCTGACGCGCGCCTCAGCTTTTTGTCGTGAACGGTTAAAATCAGGAGGGCTTTTATGAAAAGATATCTGATGGCATTGATCGCGCTGGCTCTGGCGGGCGCGCCGCTTGGGGCCGCGGAGCCGGACGTGCAGAAGCGGGAGCGGTCGTTGACGGTACAGGGCCAGGGCAAGGTCTTGGCCGTGCCGGATATCGCCACGCTGTCCGTGGAGGTCAGCCGGGATAGCGCGGACTTGGACCCGGCGCTGGCGCAAGTCCGAAAGGAAATGACCCGGGTCCAGGAGGTCATCCGGGCCCAGGGCATCGAGGAAAAAGACATCCGGACCGACCAGTTCCAGGTTCATCCCAAGTACGATCAGGATAAGCGCGGCAATCCTCATCGCGCCGGGTATATCGTGACCAATCGGGTCGCGGTCAAGGTCCGGGATTTGAAGAAGACCGGCAAAGTCCTGGCTGTCGTGCTGGCCGCGGGCGCCACGAGCGTGAACGGGCCGGACTTCGAGATCGACAGGCCGGAGGCTTTGGAGCGGCTGGCGCTGGCGGCCGCCGTCATAGACGCCAAGGCCAAGGCTCAGGCCGTGGCGGAAGCCGCCGGCGTGGAATTGCGGGAGATCATCAGCATCAATCCGCAGAACATCGGTTGGCCGGGTCCCCGCGCGCCCCGGGCCATGATGATGGCGATGGCCGGGGCGGATTCCATGGCGGCGCAGGAACCGATCGCGGCCGGAGAGCAGGCGATCACCGGAAACGTTACCGTGGTCTACGCTATCCGCTGAACGCGGCGAGCCCTTGCCGCTTCAGGATTTGATGCCCAGGCTGTTTAAGAAGGCGGATTCGTCGGGCTCCCGGCCCAGGAATTCCCGCAGGGAAAGCTCCTCATCCACGCTTGAGCCGCGCTCCAGTATTTTTTTGCGGTAGTCCATGCCCACGGCCGGGTTCATTACGCCTTCTTTCTCGAAGCGGCTGAATATGTCTTGGGCGAACATCTGGGCCCAGAGATATCCGTAATATCCGGCCGCATAGCCTTGCAGGATATGTCCGAAGCGCGCCTCGAAGTGGGTTGCCGGCGTGGGCTTGAGGTAGCCGGCGCTGGCGAACGACGCCCGCATGGATGCGGTGGTGTCTTTGGGCACGACCGCGTCGTGCAGGTCCAGGTCGAGGGTAGATAACGCGACCAGGCGCAGGTTCTGCAGCGCGGATAGGGCGTTCTTGGCCGCGAGCATCTTGGCCAGGAGCGCTGGGGGCAATTTCCGGGTCTGGTCTTTGTAGTGTCCGGAGAGGCGGTCGAGCACTTTTGGATTCCATGCGAAGTTTTCCGACATCTGGGAGGGGGCTTCCACGAAATCCAAGGCCACGTTGGACCCGGAGAAGCTCTGATATTTTGCCGTAGTCAGCGTCTGGTGCATGATATGGCCGAACTCATGGAAGAAGGTAGTCACTTCTTCGTGGCTCATGAGCGCCGGCTGGTCTGCGGCCGATCTTGTGAAGTTTCCCACCATGGCTGCGACCGGCAGGCGGTAGCTGCCGTCGGGCCGGGCCCGGCCGCGGATGAGGTCGAAAGCGGCCATGTGGTTGTATTTGCCCTCGCGCGGATAGAGGTCTAGGTAGAAATGCGCGATGAGACGGCCCGAGGCCGCATCCTGGACCTCGAATAAGCGCGTCTCAGGATGCCAGGAGGCTTGGGCCAGCTCCAGGAATTTTAGGCCCAAAAGCTCTTGATTGAGCAGAAGGGTCTCGCGCACTACCCGGTCCACTGGAAAATATTCGCGTACTTGCTCCGGGTCCACCCCGTATTTGGACTGCATATATTTTTTTTGGTAGTACCCGATCTGCTGTCCGATGAGGCCGGTGAGGTCCCAATTCTCGATCCGTTGGGCCGTGGGCTCCTCCTGACGCTTGAGGTCGAACAGGGCTTTGAGTTCTTGGCGGGCCTGGGGGGCGAGCAGCCGGCGCAGGCGGCCCAGGAAATCGCGGGCTCGCTTCGGAGTCTTGGCGGTGCGGCGGTAATCCAGGGAGTAATGGGCATAGGAGGGGTAGCCCAAGAGCGCGGCCAGATCGTGCCGTTTTTGCAGCAGTTCTTTTATCAGCGGCAGGTTTTTGGCCGCGGCTTTGTTGTTGAACAGGAACTCGGCCTGGCGCCGTATTTCCGGCTGTTTGGCATTCTCCATGAGCGCTGAGTAGCGGGGGTAGTCCAGGGGTATGCTGACTTTGCCGTCGGTAGCGGCTTTGAGGTCCGACCGGAAGTCTGCCGGCGCTCCGGTTAGGGCGTCCAGGGGGATGGTCAGCGCGGTCCGGTCTTCCTTTATATTGTTCTCGCAGTCCAACTCCAGGTCCGATATCCGCTGCATCAGGGCTTTGAGCTTTTCCCGCTTATCGGCCGGCAGGCCCAGGCCGTTGCGTCGGAAATTCTGCAGGATATCGGCCAAAAGCTTTTGGTCTTCTCCGGTCCGGACCTCGCCCTTGGCCGCATGGGCCTGGATCGCGCGGTAGACGTCTTCGCGCAGGCGCAGGTCGATGAGGAATCGATTGGATTCTTTTTCGATCGCGTGAGCCTGTTCGCGTATGGTCCGGTCCGGGGAGACCTGGGCCAGGAAAGTCAGCGGGGTCAGCGCATCGCTGAAATCGGCGAACGCGGTCTCTAAGGCTAGGGCTGAATCCGTGAACGTGATGCGATCGGCCGGCAATGCGGCGATTTGGTCCAGCGCAGCGGACAGCCGGGCTTTGTTCTCGGCATAGATCTGGGGCATGGCTTCGGCCTTTATGCTGAAGTCCGGCAGGAGCGGAGCCGCGGTCGCGGCGTGGCCGGCGGCGGAGAGGCAAGCGGATAGGACGCAGGAT
>JBAZVY010000145.1:0-6614 GCA_041660645.1 Elusimicrobiota bacterium
TAAGTACAGGGCGTCCGGCCGCTGTTTAGCAGGGGGGCCAGCCAGCGCCAGGTCTCATCCAGCGCGTCGCGACGCTGGAATGTCGTGAGGTCGCCGAGCAAGCAGTCGTGCAAGCGGTCCGGATAGGCCGGCAGGGGTGGGCTGGAAAAGATCGAGGCCCAATCCAGGTCCAGATCCAGGGCCCCGGCGCCGTCTGGGGCGCCGGGCTGCCGGGCGGGCAGAGTCAGGCCGAGGCCCGGGATCGGAGCGAGCTTCAAGATCAGGGAGTCGGAGCCGACTCCGGCGGGGAAGGCGGGTTTGAAAGCCACGGAGACCTCGATGGCGGCCTGCTTCAGGCATTTCCCGGAGCGCAGATAGAAGGGTATGCCGCGCCAGCGCCAGTTGTCTATCTCCAGGCGGATGGCCGCGTAGGTCGGGGTGACGGAGGCGTCCGCGCTGCCGGCTTCGTCCCGGCAGCCGGAATATTGGCCCAGCACCGCGCCGTGGCCGTCGGCCGCGTCATCCCAGGGTTTAAGGGATCGGAATAATTTCACTATTTCGTCGCGGATCGCCTCCGGGGCCAGGCTGGGTGGAGGCTCCATGGCGATCATGGCCAGGAGTTGGAACATGGTCTCCTGGAACATGTCGCGCAGGACTCCGGCGGAGCCATAGTAGGCGCCGCGGTCCGCTATGCCCGCGGTCTCCAGCACCGATATCTGCACGTGGTCTATACGGTCGCGGTTCCAGACCGGTTCGAATAGGGCGTTGGCGGTGCGCAGGGTGAGGACGTCCCGGAGCGTCTCCCGGCCGAGGACATGGTCCATCCGGAATAGCTGGGATTCTTCCACATGGCAGCGCAGTTGCGCATCCAGGGCTGCGGCCGCGTCTGCGTCCCGGCCGAAGGGTTTTTCCACTATCACCCGGGACCAGCCGCCCCAATCTTTTTCCAGCAAGCCGGTCTGGTCCAAGAGCATGAGTATGGTGGGATATAGGAACGCGGGCACGGCCAGATAGAACAGCAGATTGCCCCGGGTATCGTAGCGGTTGGCCAATATCTGGAGTTGGAGTTTGAGCGCCTCATACGATGCCCGTGCCGCGTAGTCGCCTTGCAGGTAATGGACGTTCTCTAGCCCGGGCGCGAGGCCGGGGATACGGGATGCCTCGAGCGAGGCGCGCCCGAAGCCTAACACGAAGAATCCTTCAGGCAGCAGCCGGCGGCGGCGCAATTCTCCCAACGCGGGCCCCAGCCGGTCCCGGGCTAGGCTGCCGGAAGCTCCGAATACCACGAGTCCGCAAGGTTCGACCGGGCGGTCCCGGCCGGGACCTTTACGTGCGGCCGCCGATACCCCAGCGCTGCTCATGCTTCCATTATAGACCTAACTGCTTGCGCAAGCAACTTTCGGGGCGGTTTTTTTCGTAGACTTTCGGGGTGAACCAGAAAGCGCATAAGGATTCGGATTCGGGTTGGACCACCTTGCGCGGCGGCGCGCGGGTGCGTAAGTGCCATCCCCGCCTCGGGGTCTGCGGGGACACCGACGAATTGAATTCCCTGCTGGGCGCGGTCCTCTCGGTCTTGCCGCGGAACGCGTCCACTTTGACGGTGCGGCGCGGGTTGGCTACGGTGCAGCGCGAACTCTTGGACGCGGGCTGCGCATTGGGCGGCCCCTGCATCGGGCGCCAGGCCTTGTCCTGGCAAGCCGCCGCCGATAGACTGACCGCAAGATTGGACGCATTGCGGGCCGGATCGCCGCGGCTATCCGAATTCGTGATCCCGGGCGGCTCTTCGGCTGCGGCTTGGCTGCATGTGGCCCGGACCGTGTGCCGCCGAGTGGAGCGCGGCCTGGCCGCTTTGCCCGCGCGGGAGAGGATACCTGCGGGCATGCTCGCATATATGAACCGGCTCTCCGCATATCTGTTCGCGGCCGCGTTGCGGGTCGATCGGCGTTGACCTGATGCCTATTGAGCTTTAGGCGGGGCCGTGCCGTCGGGTAGGGATGGCGGCGTGGCCGGCGGGCTGGCCGGAGCCGCGGCTGGGACGGAGCTATTGGATATCTCCGGCGGCGTGGCCGGCGGGCTGGCGGAGAGCGCGGCCGCGGTGGAGAGTTCGACTCCGGCGGCGGGGCCCGTCGCGGCAGCGCTGGACACGCTGATTGCGGAGGCGGCTGCGTCCGCAGGCGCAGGGGCCGCGGCTGCGGGGGTAGAAAAAGATACTTCCGGGATCGTGGCCGCGGCGGACGGCGCGGGGCTGACTGCGGCAGAGGGGGCGGCGGAGACCAGAGCGGTGCGCAGGCTGGCGCTGGCTTTGGCGGCCAGCGCCGGCATCAGGCCTTGCCAGCGGTCGACGAGCTGCAGGGGCAGGGTCTTGAATTCGTAGATGCTTTTAGCCGCGCCCGGGTCCTCGACTTTGTCCTCGTGTTTCCAGAGCAAGTGCATGGTCTGGCAGCGGATCAGCCGGCTGACTAAGGATAACGTGGGTATCATGTTGCCGTCGTCGTCTGCCGCCAGGTAATATAGGAGATTGGCTTCTAAGACCAAGGCATCATCCAGGTTCAAGAAACGTGAATAATCGCGCGGCAAGGGCTGAGCGGGGTCGCCGTATAGATAGCGTTTCTGCCAATCCAGGGAGTCGGTCGCGCGGTTGAGGTTCCGGACCGCGGCGGTGGCTATATCCGCTTGGTAAGGATATAGGAATTTGCCGACGAACCCGGTATTGGCGAGTTCTTTCATGAGCAAGGGATATAGCTTTTCGGACGGAGCCCAGACCGGCATGTATTGACGAAGGTCGTCGGAAGCCTTCTGGTCCCGGTCTTCCTGCAGTGATTGGACCATGGCGCTGAATATGGGCAGGGATCGCGCCGCGGCTTCGGCTTTGGACTCGCTCTCGCTGATGACCCAGGGCCCGGTGGCCGGATAGATGATCAGGACCGTGCGTTGTCCGGGCGCGGCGCTCTGCGGCGCCAGGATGGGCTCGCTGACGGATACGCAGCCGCCGCAGATCAGGGCCAAGCCCAGCAGCCAGAGGTTTCTTAGCACCTAAGGATTATAGAAAAAATCGACTCTTGACAAAGGCTCGTAGTCCTGGCATAATCATGTCCACGCCGAGGAACGCTAAGCCCGGGAGGGTGGACCTCCATGACGCATCGGGCAGCCGCCTTCGGCTGTTTTATTTTATGGATGGGGTGCGCCGGTACGGCGCAGGCCCAGTCCATGCTCGTGGGCGCGGTCTTGCCGACCGCGGCGCGCGTATTTGACATCTCCATCCCGCCCCAGCAGGTCATGAGGTTGGGGCGGATGATCTGGCACAACGAGTGTCGGGGCAGTTATAGCGGCCTGACCTCCTGGAACCAGGGCGAAGAGTTCGCTTCTTTGGGCATCGGCCATTTCATCTGGTATCCGGAGGGCGGCCAGGGGCCGTTCAAAGAGAGTTTTCCCATGCTCTTGGCTTATCTGCAGCGGCAGGGCGCGGTCTTGCCGGATTGGCTGAAGGGAGCGCCGCCTTGTCCCTGGCCGGATCGGGCCGCGTTCCGGCGGGATACGTATTCGCCGCGCATGATCGAACTCCGGCTCTTATTGTCCCGGACCGTCCAGCTCCAGGCCCGCTTCATCGTGGCCCGGCTGGAGTCCGCGTTGCCGCGCATGTTGGCGGATCTGCCGGAATGGGAGCAAGCCCGGGTGCGCTTCCAGTTCTCCCGGATGGCCGAGCAATCCGCGGGCATATACGCATTGGTGGATTACGTTAATTTCAAAGGCGAAGGGCTTAAGCCCCAGGAAAGTTATAGAGGGGAGGCTTGGGGGCTGCGGCAGGTGCTGCAGAACATGAACGGCACGGAGCCCGGGCAGCCCGCTTTGGATGAGTTCGCCGCGTCCGCGGATGACGTGCTTACGCGCCGGGTGGAGAACTCCCCGCCGGAGCGCCAGGAAACGCGTTGGCTGCCCGGTTGGCGCCTGCGCATCAACACCTATCGGCTGTCTTTCTTGGGCGCCGCCAACGGGCCTTCCCGGTCCTGACCCTTCATTTCCGCGCGGGGAATGTAAATTGCTACAATCATATATAGCGTTATGCATTCCCCCGATATCGATATCCAGATACTTATCGCCCGGCCCGTGGATAAGGTTTTTGAGGCCTGGATAAAGCCCGAGATGTTGGAGCAATGGCTGGCGCGCAAGGCGCGCGTGGAGCCGTCTCCCGGAGGGGCGTATGAGCTGTTTTGGGACCCGGAGAATCCGCAGGGCAATAGCACGCAGGGCTGTCGTATCGCCGATATCGTGCCCAACGCGGAATTGAGCTTCAATTGGAAGGGCCCGGAGCCGTATAGTTCGGTCATGGGCGACGGCACCAAGGTTTTCGTGCGCCTGGAGGCCCAGGGCGCCAGCACCCTGTTGCGTTTCGTCCATACGGGCTGGGGCACGGGCGCGCGTTGGGAAGCGGCCCGGCTATGGCAGGCCCAGGCCTGGCGCCAAGCCATAGAGAATCTCAAGAACTATCTGGAGACCGCCGAGCGCATACTGGGCGGCATCTCCATGAACTGACGGACCCCATAACATGATCCAGAGACTATTCGAAGCTATGTTCGGTACGTCCAGCGAGCGCTGGCTGAAGCGCTATCCGCTCATACTGGCCGACATCAATGCCCGGGAAGAAGAGATCAAGGGCTTGGCGGATTCGGCTTTCCCGGAACGTACGGCGGCTCTGCGGCAGCGGCTGGCCGAGGCCTTGGCCGAGGTGAAGGACGGCGCGACCGATGCAGAGCGCAAGGCCTATTTGGCCGCGGAGAAGGCGGCTTTAGACGGGATCCTGCCCGAGGCTTTCGCCTTGGTGCGCGAGGCCGCCCTGCGGGCCATCGGCTTGCGCCACTATGACGTGCAGCTTTTAGGCGGCATGGTGCTCAATGAGGGCGGCATCGCGGAGATGAAGACCGGCGAAGGCAAGACCTTGGTCGCCACCGCGCCCGTTTATCTCAATGCCTTGACCGGCCGCGGCGTGCATGTGGTCACGGTCAACGACTACTTGGCCAAGCGCGACTCCGAGTGGATGGGCCAGGTCTATCGGTTCTTGGGCTTGACCGTGGGCCGGGTGCAGCACGATATGTCCAGCCCGGACCGCCAGGAGGCTTACCGTTGCGACGTCACGTATGTGACCAATAACGAGATCGGGTTCGACTACCTGCGCGACAATATGGTGGTGCGGCGCGATGAGCGGGTGCTGCGGCCGCTCAATTACGCCATCGTCGACGAGGTCGACTCCATCTTGGTGGATGAGGCCCGCACCCCGCTGATCATTTCCGGCGCGGCCGAACGCTCCACCGACCGCTACGCCATCGTCAACCGCATCATGCCGCTGTTCAATGTGCGCATGGTCACGGAAGAGGACGAGATCAAGGCCAAGTATGCGGGCACGGATCTGGCCAAGGGCTATGACGCCATCGTGGATGAGAAGAACCACACCGCGGTCCTGACCGAGGATGGCATCAAGAAGGCCGAGAAGATGCTCAACATCCCCAATCTCTACGACGACCTGGAGGGGGAATGGGTGCATCATATCACCCAGGCCTTGCGCGCCCACTATCTTTATCACCGGGACGTGGAATATGTGATCAAGGACGGCGAGGTCATAATCGTAGACGAGTTCACCGGCCGGCTCATGCCGGGCCGGCGCTGGTCCGACGGCCTGCATCAGGCGGTCGAGGCCAAGGAGATGCTGGCGCCCAAGGAAGAGAACCAGACCCTGGCCACCATCACTTTCCAGAATTTCTTCAAGATCTACCGCAAGATGGGCGGCATGACCGGCACGGCCATGACCGAGGCGGATGAGTTTTTCGAGATCTACGGGGTGAAGGTCTGCGAGATCCCCACGCATAACCCCATGGTGCGCAAGGACGAGCCCGATTTCATCTACCGCACGGAACGCGAGAAATACAATGCCATCGTAGAGGAGATCGAGGAGCTTTGGAAAACGGGCCGGCCCGTGTTGGTGGGCACCCGCTCCATCGAAAAGTCCGAGAAGTTGGCGGCCATGCTGCGGCCCCGGGGCGTCCCGCTCCAGGTGCTCAACGCCAAGTATCATGAGATGGAGGCCTCCATAATCTCCCAGGCCGGCAAGAAGGGGGCGGTCACCATCGCCACCAACATGGCCGGCCGCGGCACGGACATCCTGCTGGGCGGCAATCCGCAGGACGCGGCCGAATACGAAGAGGTCAAGAGATTGGGCGGCTTGCATGTGCTGGGCACGGAACGGCATGAGGCCCGGCGCATCGATAACCAGTTGCGCGGACGCTGCGGCCGCCAGGGCGACCCCGGTTCTTCCCGGTTTTATCTGGCTTTGGACGACGAACTCATGCGCCTGTTCGGTTCCGACCGGCTGGCCAGCGTCATGGAGCGTCTGGGCATGAAAGAGGGCGAGGTCATAGAGTCTTCCCTGGTGTCCCGCCAGATCGAGGGCGCCCAACGCCGGGTCGAGACCCATAATTTCGATATCCGCAAGCAGCTCAAGGATTACGACGACGTGATGAATAAGCAGCGCGAGGTGATCTACAAGCTGCGCAACCAGGTCTTGGACTATGATTCCATATCGGATCAGGTCAAGATGATGATCACCGAGGATTTGGACGACAAGCTGGCCCAGGTCGCGCCCGGGG
>JBAZVY010000146.1:0-6590 GCA_041660645.1 Elusimicrobiota bacterium
GGCCACTGGCACAATCTGGCTTACCTGCTGGCCTTGCAGAATCGCTGGCCCCAAGCCGTGGCCGCGTATTCCCAGGCCCTGAGCCTGGACCCGAAGATGGCGGAGTCGGAACGCGGCCTGCGCACCGCCTGGGCCCGGTCCGGCTTGCCCCGGCCCCCGATACTCGAAGGGCTCGAAGGCCTGCGCGAGCTCGACGCGCGTTTGGAACGCAAGGATTATTCGCCGGGGACCGTGGCCTTGGCCCTGCGCCTGGCGGCGCAGTTTCCGGAGCTGCCCAAGATCCGCTTTTTGACCGGCAGCCTGCTTTTGGCCGGCGGCCGGCCGGCCGATGCGATAGCCCATCTGGAATGGGTCGCCGCCCGGGAACCCCGCCATGTCGCGGCCTTAGCCAATCTGGCCAACGCTTATCTCGCCATCGGGCGCAAGGCCGAAGCCGCGGCCAAATTCCAAGCCGTGCGCCAGCTCGATGCCGGCAACGCCGCCGCGCGGCAAGGCCTGACGTCATTAGGCTTGAAATAAATCAGCAATGCCCTTGTTGTAAGATTTTACACAGACGGCACACCCATATAATTATGAGATTGCGCGCATCATGGCTTTTGCTCCTCGCGGCGGTCCTGGCCACCGCTGTATTCGCTCAAGACCCGTTCGACGACGCGCCCGCCGATTCCGGCCCGGGACGCAGCCGGCCTCTGCAGACGGCTATAAAGATGTATGATCGGGGCGACGACATGCTGGCCATGGACCTGTTCATAGATATCCTGACCAAGGGCAACCCCGCGGAACGTTCGACCGCCAACGAATACATGAATCTTATCAGCCAGCGCATGAATTCCAGCGGGGCGGGATTCCTGCAGCCCGCCGCTCCGCCTGCGGCCGTTCCGTCCGCGGTCCGCATGGTGCGCCAGACTCCGGAATCCGAGGAAGAGCCCGCGGACGCTCGGGCCCCGTCCGCG
Source organism: Elusimicrobiota bacterium (assembly GCA_041660645.1). Classification (GTDB taxonomy): domain Bacteria; phylum Elusimicrobiota; class Elusimicrobia; order UBA1565; family UBA9628; genus UBA9628. The sequence continues at coordinate 954 of JBAZVY010000146.1, forward strand.
CGGGCCGCAAGCTCGGGCCAGCCCCAGGCCAACCGGGAGGTGATGCGCCAAGAGATCAAAGCCAAGCTGCGCAACATGCGGGACAAAAGCGTAGCCGGGCTCAAGGACCAGGACGAGGTCCGGGTGGTGCTGTCGGAGAACGGAGACCCTATCGCCATCGGCCTGCCCGCAACCCTGATGTTCGATTCCGGCGTTTCCTTCAGGAAAAGCGCTTTCAAGATGCTCGACGACCTGACCCGGCTCATCTTCTCCCTGGGCGGCTCCCAAGTCACGATCATGCCCGAGGGCGCCTCCGTGGGCGACGCCAAGATAATGGACATGCGCCGGACCATGGCCATCAGTTCGCACCTGTATCAATCCGGCGTCGCGGCGCCGCGCGTCAAGGTCAACCTCCTTAATACCCAGGTGGACATCCCTAAGTCCATGCAGGACTTCAAAGGCATCCTGATCATGTTCGTGCATAACCGCCCGCTGGGGCTGGCTTCGGACAGCGCGATATTCGAAGAGTCCGGGCCGCCCATAACCTTGGGCATATACCCCCAGTCGCTGCGGCCCGACCGCAACGAGGGCGCCGTGATGGAATTCTCGGTCAGCGAGCCTCCCGCCGGCATCATGTCCTGGAAATTCCAGCTTTTGCAGCCGGCCTCGGGCGGCGCCAGCTTGATAGCCCTGCAGCAGGTCGTGGGCGCGGGCCCCGTGTTCCACCAGATATACTGGAACGGACGCCAGAATTATTTCGGCGACAGCCTGCCTCCGGGCCGCTATGAATGCGTGCTCACCGCCACCGACGGCAAGAACCGTTCCCGCACCATGCATCGCTGGATCCAGCTCTTGGGCGAAGGCCAGGCCGCTCCGGCTCCGGAACGGCGCTCCGCCGGCGCGGCCGTGAGGCGGGCGGCGGGCCGGGCGCCTTCCGCCGATCTGCCCGATTCCGGCCCCGCCGACACCCGCTCCCTGCTGAGGAAAGGCGCGCGCCAGGTCTCCGGAGTGAGCATAGTACGGGGCGTCAAAGCCAAGAAGGCCGGCCCGAAGCGCGCGAAAAAATCGGCTTTACGCAGGAAGAAGGGGAAAGCCGCGGCCGAACCGGCCGCAGTCCCGGACCAGACGTCGGCCAGGCCGAGCCCGCCCGCGGCCGGAGCGTTCCTGGTCGCGTTCCAGCCCAACTCCCATCAGTTGACGCCGGAAGGCGAAAAGTCCCTGCTTAAGATAGCCGAGTCCCTGCCCGCAGCCCCGCAGGACGATATCGAGCTCATGGGCTATGCGCAAGGCGCGGAGACCGACTCCCAGACCCTGGGCGAGCGGCGCGCGCAGATGGTGGCCGGGCGGCTGATCAATAAATACGGCGTTGACCCCAAACGCATCCAAGTCCGCTCCAGCGTTTCCGATGACGCCGGAGCCACGGTCGAGGTCAAGTTCGTGGGCCAGGTGCGGCCATGAATTGGGGCGACCTGATAGAACAGCTCGCATTCGGGCATACCGCCTTGAAGCTCACCAATTGCCTGGGCATGTACCTCAGCCCGGATACCATCTACATGGCCGAGACGCGCGTCAACCCCGCGACCGGGAAGATGACCGTAGACCATCTCGTGCGCATACCGGTGCCGGCGCCGGAAGAGAAGGGCAAGTCCGGCTCGTATGCCGGCACCTTGAACACCAGTTTCCTGACCGACAACGCCAAATTGAGCGAGCTCATCCGGCAGTCCATGTCCCAGGTGCGCTGGAGCAGCAAGCACGTCATGGTGACGCTGTCCCATCATCTGGGCCTGCTGCGCTACTTCACCATGCCGGGAGTCGACCGCCGGTTCTGGAAGAGCGCCATCCCCGTGGAAGCCAAGAAATATATCCCCATACCGTTCGACTCGCTCGGCCACGATTTCCAGGTCGTGCCGCTGCCGCCCGACGCCGGCAACCGGCCTAGGCAAGGCACGCTCATCGCGGTGACTCAGAAGCAGAATCTGGAGAATGTCTCGGCTATGCTCGGCAGTCTGGGCCTGACCATGGTGGGCATGGAAGTCGCATCGTGTTCCGTATTGAAGCTTTGGCAGGCGCTGGACCGCGGCCGCAGCACCGGGCCTTCCGGCCATGTGCATTTCGACAACGGCAATGTGCGCATATTGGTCGCGGACCGGGGCTTCCCGGTGTTCTTCCGGGAAGTGTTCCTGAGCGATGACGCCACGCTCTCCGACCAGCGCAAGATCGATCTCGGCGGCTGCATCGCATTCGCCCAGAAGCATCTGTCCGTGGGCAATATGAGCCAGGTCCAGATCAGCGGGACCACCGGCAACATTTCAGCCTGGCAGGACGCCTTCACCAAGGAAGTGGGCCAGCCCGTAGGAGTGCAGGACACGGCCAGCATGCTCGGCATCAAGAGCGGGGATTGGGGCGGCTACGCTGCCATCGGCGCTTCCCTGCGCTTCCAAGTCGCCACGCCGCTGACCCTGGACCTGGGCGCGGTGGGCCGGCTGAGCGAAGAGGAAAAGTCCGTGGCCCGGGACATCGTCATAGCCTGCGCCGGACTTACCGTGCTGTTGCTGCTGTTGGGGCTGACCAAGCTGGGGCTGTATCAGATGCGCTCCCAGCAGTTGAAATCTTTCCAAAGGGATCCGGCCATAGAGGAAGTATTCCGGGGCAAGACCACGTTCATGCTGGATGATATGTTCAAACGTATGGGGGAACACGCGGCCGCGGCCCAGGAAGTGTACGGCGGCAAGCAGCCCAAGATGACCGAACTCATGAAGGATATCGTAGACAGCCTGCCGGAGCGGGTATGGCTGACCCGGATCACCATCGCAAAACCCTTGCGCCGCGGCATCTCCGCGGGGGCGAGCATGAGCTTAAGCGGCCATGCCATGGCCGAAGACACGGCCAAGGAACAAGACCTGGCCTTCCAGTTCCGATCCCGCTTGAGCCAGACTCCGGTCCTGGCCCAATTGTTCCCGGACCTCGCGGTCACCCTGCAGGGCAACACCGTGTCCGCCTCGGACGCGGACGTATTGGATCCCGCGGCCTTTGCGCTTAAGCAAGAGCAGCGCACTACTTTCATCGTGACCGGCACGGCCAAGAAGATAAAATGATCCAGATAGATATCGGACTTTGGATGGGTATGGTCCAGGACGAGATCCGGCTCGTCTCCACCACATTCCGGGAAAAGGGCCTCAAGCGGTTCGGACGCGTGCTGCTGGTGGGCGCGGCCCTCATATTCGCCTCGCGCTTCTTGGTATACAGCCCGGCCAGCCGCAAACTGAGCAACCTCTCGCAGGAGTTAGCGATAGCCAAGACCACGGCCGACCATTCCGACCGCTATAAGGACATAAAGAACCAATTGGAATTCGCCTATTCCCAGATGCCGGCCACCCAGGACCGCGCCACTTGGCTGTCCGACGCGGTCAAGGACGCTTTGCGCGCGGAAGGCATAGTGGCCAGCCAGTTCATGCCGCCTTCCGAAGAGGAGCAGAACGGCGTGCTGTCGCAGAGCATCAACGTGACCGTATATGCCAAGTTCTCGGAATTCATGGGCTTCCTGCATCGGTTGGAGAAGCTCAAGCCCCTGCCCGTGGTCACGCAGATCGATCTGACCAAGAAATCCACCCCTATGGGCCGCAATGAGATCAGCTGCACCATCAGCACGCTGATCTTGACGGAGCGATATTGATGATGAACAAGAGCTCGGTCGGCTGGGTCCTGCTGGTCGTGGCCTTGGCGGTCCCGGGGCTGCTGTTCTATCGTTGGTACGCCCATCAGGACCGGGCTCAGAAGAAAGAGCTCAACGTCAAGGTCCGCAGCCGGATCCCCGAGGGCGGGCCCTTCGCCACGCCGCCCAGCAACAGCAACAAACTGGTCAATCCCATGTCCGTCGCGGCCCAGCCCAAGTCCGCGCCCGCGGCTCCCGCAGCGCCGGCCCCGAAAACCGCCGCCGCACCTGCGCTGCCGAAGCCGATGATGCCGGTCCCCGCCATGCCGAAGCCGGCTGCGCCCGCGCCCGCGTTGCCGGCCCCGGCCATGCCCGCGCCCGCGCTGCCGGCCCCGGCCGAGCCGCCGCCCGACGCCAAGGCCTATCTATCCTGGCGGGACCCCACGCTCTCTCCTTATGATCAAGTCCAGTTGGACCGAGAAGAGGCGGAACGCCAGATGCGGCTTCAGGACTTCCAGAACCAGCCGGCCATGCCCCGGGCCCGCCGGAGAAGGCCGTCTACGGCCATCAATCTGCAAGGCATCGTGTCGTCCGAGGGCACTAACCGGGCCATCATAAACGGCGAGATCGTGCGTCAGGGGCAGACGATCAACGGGGTCAAGATCATCCGCATCACGCCGCAGAGCGTGATCTTCATGCAGAACAACAAGCGATTTACCAAGACTATAAGCCGATGATAAAGCGAGGGGGAACCATGAACACCAACAGAACCGGACCCGGCCTGATCCGGCGCGGCAGCGCGCTGATCCTGGCGCTATTCATGATCCTTGAGACGCCCCTCACGGCCCAGGCGCAGAGGCGCCAAGGCGAGCCGGAAGCCAATCCCCAATTCCAGCAGCAGTTGCAAGCTCCCGCCGGCGGCGATATCGGAGGCCCGGCCAGCGCGGCCGAAGTCGAGCCCATATCCGTGACGCGCGCTCCCAGCGTGCAGATCGGCACTTCCGGCTACGCCAAGCCCGCGCCGAGCTCCACGCCGCCCCTGGAGACGCGGGTCACGGTGCGCGTAAAGGGCGCTCCGCTGGCGACTTTCCTGGACACCATCTCCGCGCAGGCCAAGGTGAACTTCATCATAACCGAGGGTCTGGAGAACCGCAAAGTCACCGCCTTCCTGCAGAACGTCACCGTGCGGGAAGCCTTGCAGGTCCTGCTCGAGATCAAGGGCCTCACCTATCAACAGATCGGCAAGAGCAATACCTATGTGGTGGCGCCGCGCTCCCGCACCGTGCAGAATCTCATCACCCGCATCTACACCCTATCCTATATCCCGCTCATCGCCTTGGGCGACATAAACGCGGATCAGGCAGCCATAACCCCGCAGACCTCCAGCACCGGCGGCCAAGGCGGCGCCTCGGGCGGCATGGGGCAGAGCTCGGGTGGAGGCGGAAGCGGGGGCAAGGGCGAGAACAAGGAGAATGCCGTATCCATCATCAACGTGCTCGGCAGCGTGCTCTCCAAATATGGCCATGTCGCCCTGGAGCCGAGGACCAACGCCCTTATCGTCACCGATATCCCGGAAGTGTTCCCGCAGGTGGAACAGATCATCTCCGAATTGGACCGCAAGGCGCCCCAAGTCATGATCGAAGCCCAGATCGTGGAGATCGACTCCAGCCGGGCCCGCAACCTGGGTTTCGAGTGGGGGGGCGCCAATGGAGAGTTGGGATCGTTCCAAGGCGGAGCCCGCGACACGCTGTTTCCCATGAACCTGCCCAAAAACCTCTCCCAGACCAAATTCTTCGATCCCATCACCAATGTGGTCAGCGGGATGAACGCCGGCAGCGGCAGCAGCGGCAGCAGCGGCAGCACCATGTTCGGCAGCAGCGTGCTCACCAGCATGCTGGATCTGACCTCGCTGAAAGTCACCTTGCGGGCCTTGGTGTCCCGTTCCGAGGCGCGCTTCTTGGGCAAGCCCAAGATCCTGACCTTGAATAACAAGCCCGCCATCATCC
>JBAZVY010000147.1:0-6534 GCA_041660645.1 Elusimicrobiota bacterium
TTCCGGCTCATATGCATGGACACGAAAGCGAACTTGCCGAGCTTGCGCAGCCCGTCCTCGATATCGGCTTTTATCCTATCCGCCTGCCGGCGCTCGGCTGGGCCGGCATTGACCCGGTCCAGGTATAGGGCCACCTTGGCTCCGAGCGCCTCGGACACGCGCCGGGCCGTAAGCTGCTCGGAACGATACAGGTCTATGCCTTTCAAGGTCGCGGTCGAAGGTATGCCGGCCGCCGCCGGCGCGGCCCAGGATACGGCCAAGCTGATGATCAGAATAACCCGGTTCATGGCCCCATTATACGAAATGACAGCGCGGATTTTGTTATATTTAAACCCATGCCTGGCACGCGGATACGTTCCTGCTCGGTCCGGATATTCGATACCCCGCTGAAACGGCCGTTCGTCACCGCCTTGGGCCGCAAGACCGCCACCTGCAACGTGGGCTTCACCCTGGCCCTGGCCGACGGCAGCCGCGGCTACGGCGAAGCCTCGGCCTCTTTGGCCCTAGCCCATCTTAAACCCCGCCACTTGGCCCGCGTGCTGGAACGACTCGGCCGCCAGGCCCAGGGCGCGGATGCGGCCGGCGCCCGGAGCCTGATCGAATCCGCTTGGCAGCGCCACCCCGGAGACGGCCCCGCGGTCTCGGCTTTTGAATGCGCGCTCCTGGCGGCCTGGACGCGCTCGCGGGGCCTCACCCTGGCCGAATGGTTCGGCGGCAAGCTCGCCACGATGGATTCGGACATAACCCTTTCCGCTTGGACCGACCCGGTCCTGACCGAACAAGCCGCAGCCGAAGCCGCGGCCGAAGGCTTCCGCATGTTCAAGGTCAAAGTAGGGGGAAACCCGAAGCAAGACCTGGAACGCATGCTCACGGTCTGGCGCGCGGTGCGCGGCAGCCGGCCCCGGTTCATACTGGACGGCAATCAAGGCCTAAGCGTGGCTTCGGCCCTGCGCCTGACCGAAGCCTGCATGCAGGCGGGCATGAAGATCATACTGCTGGAGCAGCCCTTGCCCAAGACCGATTTCAAAGGCATGGCCGCGCTGACCCGGCGCTGTCCCGTGCCCGTGGCCGCAGATGAGATGGTGCATTCGCCCGCGGACGCGGTGCGCGTAGTCGAAGCGGGGGCCGCCTCGGTGCTCAACATCAAGGTGGCCAAGAGCGGCTTGCTGCGCGCCCTGGATATCGCGGCCGTGGCCCGGGCCGCGGGCCTGCGCCTGATGATCGGCTGCATGGCCGAGACCGCGGCCGGACTCTGGCCCAGCGCGGCCCTGGCCCTAGGCACAGGCTGCTTCAGCTTCGTGGACTTAGACAGCGATCATCTGCTTCGGGGGGGGCCGAAATCCCGGTCCTGGACCCGGCAAGGTCCGCGCCTGTCGTTGCCGGACTAGTTCCGGCCGCCCAGCAGCTTCTTCTTGAGTATGTTGCGCAGGCTCTTGGCGAAGTCCGCCGCGTCCTTGAGCCACCAGCCCCGGCCCGGCGGGAACAGGTCCAGGACGAGCTGGGCCTCACTGCCCAGACCGATGCCGTGTATCTCCACGTCCTTGGCTTCGCCGATCATCTTACGGTAGTCGTCGCGGTCGAAGTTGTAGTCCGGGTCGCCGTCATTGACCATGATGATCATCTTGTCGCCCCGGCCCAAGCGCACGCGTTGGATGGCTTCCTGGAGCGCGGTAAAAGCGTCCGTGGACCCGGTACCGTCCTTGATGGACGCCAGTATCCCGGCCTTCATGTTCGGAGACAGTTTCTTATTGAAGGGCTTGAGCACCGCGGGGTTATTGTCGAATTTCACGATCTCGAAGAGCACGCCCGGGATCTTGCCCAAGGCTTCCATCATCATGACCGCGCCTTCCATGGCGCGCTCCTTCTTTGCCCCGCTCATGCTGCCGCTGGTGTCGATCAACAGCGATATCCGGTATAGGACCTTATTGGGGGAGAACTCCTCCATGAACACGTCCTTATCTCCCTTGGGGATGCGGGGCAAGGCGTCCGGATCCAGATCCCCGGTATCGCGGCCTTGCAAGACGCGCCGGCGCATCTTCTGATGCAGGGCATGCAGCAGCTGTTGGCGCATGAGCGGGATCGATCGCTGCACGCGTTGGAGATACTCCTGATACAGACTGCGGTCCTCGCTGGATGCGGCCTTCTCCTGATCGGCCTTGTTCAGCCGCCCCTTCTGCTTGGCCTGCTGCTGCCGCTGTTTAGCCGGGTCCGCAGCCTTGCCGCTCTTGCCGCCGGAACCCGCGCCCTGGCCCGGCGCGCCGGACTGGCCCGGCTGGCCTTTCTGAGCAGCCTTCTGCTGTCCTTTCTTGGCTTCACCTTGATCCTGGGCCTTATCCGCGGGCTTCTGATCCTCCGACTTCTGGGCCTCATCGATCTTATCGCGCTGCTTCTCCATCTCGTCGCGGGCCTTATCCTGCTCGGACTTAGACATAGCCTCCGGGCTGTCCGACATCTTGGGCGCGTGCTGGTCCCGGTATTCCTTGGACTTCTGCTCCAATCTGTCGCGGGCCTCCTGTTCGGCCTGCGCCGATTTCTCATCGCGCTGGGCCTGCTCGGGAGTGCGCGGCTTCTGCTGCTGCCCGGAAGCGGCGGAATCGCCGGCTTCCCCATCCTGCTGATCCGGAGAATCGGAACTCTGGCCCCCGCCTCCGCCTGAGGACTTCTGGCCGCCGGCCTGGCCCGGCTGGGGTTGGCCTGCCCCAGCCTTCTTCTCCTGCTGGGCTTGGTCCTGTTCCTGTTCTTCCTTATTGACCTCGTCCTGGACCTGCTCTTCGATGAGCTGCTTATATATAGGCCAGATCTGATCCCGGATGATGATGAAGGCCTGTCCCGCATCCGTCATGCGGATAGCCCGCTTGATGGCCGGGCCCGCGAGCCGGAGCGCGGCGCGCACCCGCGAGTCAGTGACGCGAGGGTCCGGCGTGCCCGCCCACCACTGATAGATCAGCGCGTAATTGAACTGCAGGTGCAGCGGGATGCCGCTGTTCCAAGCCTGACGTTCCATATCCAGATGCCGGATGTGATAATCCTTATGGTACGCGGCATCCACCCAGGGCCGAGCGCCCGGATGCCGGACCAAGCCCGCGTTATTGACGCGCGGGTCTTCCACCGCCCACCACAAGGCTTGGAAGGCCATGTTGCGTATCAACTCCGGATGATCGAATATGATCTCCGGACGGCTGAAGAGCAGATGCCAGACCTCATGCGCGGTGCGGCCCAGAGCCACGTCGCGATTAGCCTTATCCATCTCCTCGGGCAGATAGTGGATCTCTTCCAGGCCCAAGACCGTGCGCCAGCGGCGCGCGGTGGTGTTGACGCTCTCGCCGTGCTTTTCCAGTATGTAGAACGGCACCAGGCGCAATCCGGTATAACGGGCCAGCATGCGGGCGAACTGCTCCAAGGACTTGGCCCAACCTTCCACGAGCGACTGGCCCGAAGCCGGGGCGTCTCCGCGCGGGGAAGTGAAGGTCATGGGCGGCGGGATCATGCCCGAGTTGAACGGCATCGGCCCCGGCAGCGCCAGGGGCCCGGTCCGGCCGGCCCGGGGATCGGAATAATCCATGTGCCCGCGCGACTTGGGCCCCATGCCGGATATCTTGCCGGAACCGCCGGCGGCAGACGCGGCCGGAGCCGGCGCGGTTTTGTCCCGGACATCCCGGCGCGCCGGAGTCTGGGGCTTGGCCGCCGGCCCCTCTCCGGATAGATCGTGATCCTTTAGGACTTTATCTATAGCCGCGCTTATGGCCGGGTCTTCCACTATGGAAGCCGGGTTATAGGTCTTGGTGAATATATCCACGACCGAATCCTTGGGATATTTCTGCACATGCTCCATGATGTGCATCAAGGTCCGCGGCGCGATGGGCAAGGGCAGGATGTCCGGATAGACCTTGCGCAGGTCATTGGCTATGGCCACGAGCTTATCCACCAAGGCGCGGACCACGCTCGGATAGAATATGCGCAAGAGCGCGGATTCTTCTTCCGCGGGCAGGTACTTGACCTCCAAGGTCATGCCGAAGCGGCTGGACAGCTCGCCCGAGGGCGGCTCGCCCTTATACGGCGGCTTGACCGGGTTCATGGTGCCGATGACGAAGGACCTGGTCTTATCGTACTTGATGATCCGGCCGTCGGGCAGTCGGTACTCGCCGTTCTGCAGGATATTGTTGAGGACCGCGATGCCCTCCAAGGGCTTATGCATCTCGTCCAAGAGCAGGACCCCGCCCTCGGTCATCCAGCGCAGCACCGTGGACATGCTCAGGCCCGTGCGGTTCTTGCCCTCTTCGCCGAAGGTCTCCCGCGCGATCAGGTCCTTATTGCGCGTGTACTCGTTCATGGACACCATCCACAGCTCATTGCCGATGAGCTGGGCGATCTTCTCCGCGACCCAGGTCTTGCCGCCACCGGTCTCGCCGATGTAGAGCACGTGCTGGCTCATGGTGAAGGCTTTCAAAGTGTCGTAGATCAGGCGCTTGTTCGTGGGCAGGTTCAAGGCCTGCCAGTCCTTGGGGCTGATGCCCAGGTCCAGCACCGCCTGCGGGGCCGGGGTCCGTCTCAGCCGATTCCACAGCCGCAGGTACCAAGGCTGCGCCGCCGGCGCCTGGACGCCTATAGGGAAGCTGAAATCTCCGATATGCAGGGCCCCGTCCCGCACGTACATAGGGTTGGCCTCGGACCACTGCCGGGCCTTTTCCGAGGGCAAGATATCCCGGCGCAAGGCCTCCGGATCGAGCTCATATACTTCGCGTCCCGCGCTCAGCAAGATCCGGCCGCCGTCTATTTGCACGGCCAATTCGCCTCGGTCCGCGGCCTCGGCCAAGCCCGGCATGGGGAAGAACCGGTAGCGGTCCTCGCCCATAGGCCAATAGACCAAGCCCTCGCGCGCAGCCATGAGCAGAGCTCCCCGCATGGGCACATGCGCCATAGAGACTACGGAGAACGGGATGGTCCCATACTCTTCCACGTCGGACACGGAAGCCACCCGGTTCCAAACCGTGGTCTGGCCGTCTTGGACCCGGTAATACAAGCCTTTGCCCGCCGGGACGACGCCGCGCACTGGCTCGCCGCCTTTAGCCAGGACCAGCCCGCCGGAATGTTTCGTGAGTTGCCAGTACAAAGCATTGATCTGGCCGCCCGGAAAATAGAACGTATGGTCGGTCTCGGTATGCCATCTCTCGCCCCAGACCATGGCTCCGATGCTTCCCGCATCGAAATCCTTAGGACTAAGAGTATCTACCTTATTGGTGGCCAGGTTCCAACCCTGTAAAGCCTTGCCGGACACCACATATAAATACGTCTCATCCTTCAATATGAACCGGTCCGCCGCGCCCGAGGGGGAGGCATACACCTTGGTCTCAGCCGTAGCCGGATCATGCACGCAAAGCCGGCCTGGAGCGTCTATATAGAATATCTTCTTGCCCATGGCCCGGGCATTCTTGGCCCCGGCCGGGGTCTGCCAACTGGCGGCCAGGGCCCCGCCGAGTTCGGCCAGGCCCTCGGACTTAGGCAGGATCTGTCGCACCGTCTGGACCGATAGGTCCAAAGTCGGAGCCGTGTGCTGCGCGCCCCAATCTTCCCGACCCGTGCGCTTGAATTCGACCTCGGCCTGCGCCCGGACCCGCTCCGTCTTATCCCAAGCCGGGGGCAAAGCCACCGGCGGCAAGGGCGTATGCGCCGGGGTCAAAAGATGTTCGGCGAACACGGGCTCCGGAGCCGGCGCGCGGCTTCCGTCGAAGAGGCGGCCCAGACGCCGCATGAAGCCGGTTATGCCGGTCCGGCCCGAGGCGCTGTCCCGGACCGGCTCCGCAGCCGGCGCGGCCGGCGCCAGCGCCGGCAGAACTGATCCGGACCAAGATAGTGGAGCCGGCACAGCGGACTGCGCCGCGGGGATCGCGATCATCGGCGCGGCCAGGACCGGTCCCGGGGCCGGAAAAAAGTCCATGCGCGCGCCGGCCGCTGGAGCCGGCGCGCCCGTCAAAACCGGACCGAGCCGGACCGCGCCGAGCGGCACGGTGATGTCCAGCCGCCGCGTTCCGGCGGAGCGCGGGACGGAATATCCGAAGGTTCCTTTATAACCGTTCCGCGCGGCCGCCGAAGTCCGGACCGCGGCTGCTGTCGGCGCCAACGACGCCGGCAGCAAAGCCGCGACCAGGAATCCGATTCGGCTGAGCGATCGGTTCATGCTTATTCCGGTTCCGCACCGTGATCCCAATCCCAAGGCGTGGGATTAGGCGCAGGCACCGGAGCGGGAGCAGCAGCCGGCGGCGCTTTGGCCGCGGCCTCCGCCTCGGACTGGGCGGTTTGGCCGACACCGGCCAAGTCATGGGCTTGCAAGACCCGGCTTATAGCCGAGTTGATGGCCGGGTCTTCCACTATGGAAGCCGGGTTATAGGTCTTGGTGAATATATCCACGACCGAATCCTTGGGATATTTCTGCACATGCTCCATGATGTGCATCAAGGTACGCGGCGCGATGGGCAAGGGCAGGATGTCCGGATAGACCTTGCGCAGGTCATTGGCTATGGCCACGAGCTTATCCAC
>JBAZVY010000148.1:0-4870 GCA_041660645.1 Elusimicrobiota bacterium
GCCGAACAGGGCGTAATCCATGGGCTCTTGCGGCGCATCAGCCGGCGGCCTCCACCAGGGCCTTGAACTGCTCGCCCCGGTCTTCGGAATCCCGGAACTGGTCGAATGATGCGCAGGCCGGCGACAGCAGCAGGCTGTCACCCGGGGCGCCGATCTGCAGGGCGGTGTGGAATGCGGTCTGGAGGTCGCCGCACGGCAGGATGGGCACGATCCCGCTGAGGTCTTCCTCGATCTTGGCTGCGGCGCTGCCGATGGTCAGGATGCCTTTGACCGAGGATTCCACCAGCGGGCGCAGGGGCTTGTAAGGGCTGCCTTTGTGCAGTCCGCCCAGTATGAGCAGCACGTTCTTGCGGGGGAAAGTGCGCAGGGCCACCATGGTCGAATCCACGTTGGTGGCCTTGGAATCATTCACGCAGCGGATGCCGCTTGCCCGGCCGGCTTCCTCTAAGCGATGGGGCACGCCGGGGAAGGCGCGCAGGGCTTTCTGGATAGCTCGGGGCTGGAGCCCCCAGCCCATGCCCAACAGCACCGCGGCCATGGCGTTCTCCAGATTGTGGCTGCCGGGCAGGGCGGGCGGAGCAAAGGCCGTCTCCTTCGCGCCGGGCAGTTTGACCCGGATCTTGCCGCCTTCCATCCAGGCGTGGCTGTAAGCGCCTTTGCGCCCGAAATAGAGGCGCCGGCAACGGCAGCGCCGGGACAGCTTGAGCACCAGGGGGTCTTCGGCGTTGAACACGCAGAAGTCCGCTCCCCGCTGCTGCCGGAATATCCGGGCCTTGGCTTCTATGTAGGCCTGCATGCTGCCGTGGTGGTCTACATGGTCGGCGGTTATATTGAGCAAGGCCGCGGCCCGGGGATGGAATGAGCGGCTGTCCTCGAGCTGGTAGCTGGATGCCTCCAGCACTATGATGTCTTTGGCCTGGATCCTCAGTACGGTCTCGGACAGCGGGGTGCCGATGTTGCCGGCTAAGTGCAGCTGGCGGCCCCGGGGCAGGCCCCTGCGGAATATTTCCGCGGTCAGGGCCGTGGTCGTGGTCTTGCCGTTGGTCCCGGATATGGCCACGAGGTCTGGACTCGGGCAGAAGGCCAAGGCGGTCTCCAGCTCGCTGAAGACCGGGATGCCGGAGGCGCGCAGTTTCTCCAAGATGTGGGCGCGTGAAGGCAGGCCTGGACTTTTGACCACGAAGCCGGATCTTAGTATCCGGTCGCTGTGCTTCCCCCCTTCCCAGGATATGGCGCCAGCCAGCCGGCCTAGGGCGCTTCGGAGCTCCGGGCGCGGGCGGCGGTCGCTGCCGAATACCTTGAAGCCCTTGCGCTTCAACAGCCGGGCCGCGGCTTGTCCGGATCGGCCCAGGCCCAGCACGCAGGCGGTCTGGCCGCGGTACGCTTTGGGGTCGAAGGCGGTGCTCATCTGATCTTCAGGGATGCCAGGGCGGCCAGCATGAGCACTATGCTCGCTATCCAGAAGCGTACGGTCACCTTGGGCTCCGCCACTCCGTCCAGTTCGAAATGGTGATGCAGAGGCGCCATTTTGAATATGCGTTTGCCTCGGCGCAGCTTGAATGATCCCATCTGCAGGATCACGGATATGGTCTCGATGACGAAGACCCCGCCTACTATGGGCAGTACCAGCTCCTGCTTTACGCAGAGGGATATGGTCGCGATGATGCCGCCCAAGAACAGCGAGCCGGTGTCGCCCATGAACATCTGGGCCGGATAGGAGTTGAACCATAGGAAACCCAGGCAGGCGCCGATGAGCGCGGCCAAGAACACCGTGATCTCGCCCGCGCCGTCCACGTGCACGATGCGTAGGTAGGCGGCGAATTTGACGTTGCCGGCGACATAGGCGAACACGCCGTAGGCTATGGCGCAGAAGATTACGCTGCCCGCGGCCAATCCGTCCAATCCGTCGGTCAGATTGACGGCGTTGGAGGCGCCTACGATCATGAGCGCGGCCATGACGAAATAGAAGGGGCCGAGGTCCAGGAACAGGGCTTTGGTATAGGGCACGTTGACCAGGGTCCAATATTGGTGGTTCGGCGGCCAGGCCGCGAGATAGGCCACCGCGGCCATGGCGGTAGCGATCTGCACGATGAATTTTATCCGGGAGGGCGTGCCGCGCGGGTCTTTGAGCACCAGCTTTACGTAGTCGTCCCAGAATCCGATGGCGGATAGGGACACCACCACGCCTAGGAGCAGCCAGGTGAAGCGGTTGTCCCAACGCATCCAGAGCAGGGAGCTGCCGGCCAAGGTCAGGAATATCATTATCCCCCCCATGGTGGGCGTGCCGTGCTTGCTCAGGTGGCTCTGGGGGCCGTCCGTGCGCTGGACTTGGCCGACTTTGTAGCGGCGCAGCAGCCCGATGAGGCGCGGCCCGAAGAGCAGAGACACGACCAGCGCGGTCAGGGCGGCGCCTCCGGCCCGGAACGTGATGTACTGGAACACGTTGAGCGGGTTCCAGAAGTCTCTCAGCAGGCTCAGATGATGGAGCATTGGAGTTTCCTTTTATTCAAGGGATGGCTTGCAGCTGCAGGGCTTTGGCGACCTCTTCAAAGCGCATGGAGCGAGAGGCCTTGAACAACAGGGCGTGTCCGTCCGCGCATTCCTCGCGCAGGGCGGTGAGCCAGAGCGCGGGAGACGGGCCGTGCCGGAATGGGAATCCCGGTTTGGCCGCGGCCAGAGCGGCGTAGGCCGCGGCCATCTCCGGACCGGCCAGATATACGGACTTCAGCGGGAGCGTGGCCAGCCAATCTCCGAGTTCTCCGTGGAATCGTCCGGATTGGGCGCCCAGTTCCTTCATGTCGCCCAGGACCAGGATCTTGGGGCGCGAGGCGAACTCTTGGCAGAATGCCTCTATGGACGCACGCATGGAGGCGGGATTGGCGTTGTAGGCGTCGAATATGGCCGCGCAGCCCGAGGGGTGGCGCATCGGTTCCATGCGCCAGTTGCCGGGCCGGCAGTCTTCCAGGCCGGAGCGGATTATATCGGCCGGGATGCCCAAGGCCCAGGCCGCGGCCGCGGCCGCGGCCGCGTTGTAGCGGGATAGGCGCCCGAAAGTCTGCAGCTTTAATCTCACGCGGTGGCGGTCTATGATCAGTTCGTCTTCTCCGGCCAAGGCCACGCGGGCGCGGGGGTCGGTCCCGAAGGTCACGGCCCGGTGCCGCAATCTGGGCTCCAGGCCGGCCAGCCAGGGGTCGTCCAGGTTGATGACCGCTTTGCCGTCCTCGGGCAGATTGTCGATGAGTTCGGCCTTGGTCTGGAAGTTCTTTTCCATGGTGCCGTAGAACTCCAGATGGTCGGGGCCTAGGTTGGTGATCACGGCCAGCGTGGGATGGGCGATGCGCGCCACTTCCGCGATATCGCCAGGTTTGGAATCGGCCAGTTCGAATATGCCGTAGCGGTGCTCGGCGGTCAGTTCCAGCACCGAGAGCGGGACTCCGATCTGGTTGTTCCAGTTTCCCGGCGTGGCGCAGGTCGCGCCCACTTTTTGGCATATGACGCGCAGCATCTCTTTGGTGGAGGTCTTGCCGTTGGAGCCGGTTATGCCGATGACGGGGATATCGAAGCGGCGGCGATGCCAGGCGGCCAGGGCCTGCAGGGCCTTTAAGGTATCGGGCACGGTCACGACCTGGGCCGGGGCCGGGCGGGCCGGCTGCCAGCGGGACTCCGCGATCACCCAGCCGGCGGCCCCGCGGGCCGGGTCCGAGCCGAGCAGGTCGTGGGCGTCCAGGCGCAAGCCGTGCAGGGCCCAGAATGCGTCTCCGGGCTGGAGTTTGCGGGTATCGGTACAGAGGTTGGACACGGAGCGGCTCGGATCGCCCTGGGTCAGGCGACCTCCGGCGTGCCGGGCGAGTTCTCCCCAAGTTATGTTCAGGTTCATATGCGTCCGTCCGATGTCTGCTGCGGACCGCCGCCGCTTAGCGGGACTGCTTTGCGCGCAATGCGGCGCGGGCGACTTCCCGGTCGTCGCAGACGGTGGTCCGGTCCTTCAGGATCTGGAAAGTCTCGTGTCCCTTGCCGGCTATGAGCACGATGTCACCCGGACCGGCCGCCTCCACGGCTAAAGCGATCGCGGCCGGCCGGTCTGATTCAATCTTATAATTTTTGAACCCGGCTGTCTTTAACCCCGCTTCGATATCGGAGATTATGGCCGAGGGGTCCTCGGATCGGGGGTTGTCGCTGGTTATGACGGCCAGGTCGCTGCGGCGGCAGGCGGCCACGCCCATGGGGCCGCGTTTGGAACGGTCGCGGTCTCCGCCGCATCCGAATACGGTCAGTATCCGGCGATGCGGCACGGCGGCCAGATGGCGCAGTACCGTGTCCAAGGCCACGGCGGTGTGGGCATAGTCCACCAGCACCTGGAAATCCTGTCCGGCCTCCACCGGCTCCAAGCGGCCCGGCACGCACTGGAGCTCCGCTAGGCCGCGCAGTACTCCCTCCGGAGGCAGGCCCAAGGCCAGCGCCGCGGCGGCCGCGGCCAGGGCGTTATAAACGTTATGCTCGGCGGTCAAGGCGATCCGGGCCGGGAAGGTCCGCCCCCGCCATAGCAGGTCGAAGCTCGATCCCCGAGGCGAGAATCGGATATCGCGGGCCGCAGCCTCGGCTTGCCATTGGAGGCCGAAGAGCACGATCTCCGATCCTTGGGCGGCGCGGCACAGGGCCGGGCGCCGGGGATCATCCGCGTTGATCACCGCTATCCGGCGGGTCTTGTCCGATGCGGGCTTGGCCAATAGTTCGAAGAGATGGAGTTTGGCCTGGAAATAATCCTCGGGGGTCTTGTGGAAATCCAGGTGGTCGCTGTGCAGGTTGGTGAATATGGCCGCATCGAAGGCGACCTCTTCTACGCGCTTGAGGCTGAGGGCGTGGGAGGATA
>JBAZVY010000148.1:4880-6431 GCA_041660645.1 Elusimicrobiota bacterium
GGGCCGCCAGTCCGGCGCCCCCCGCCCGGAATCGGGCCAGCAGGCGGTGCAGTTCCAGGGATACGGGCGTGGTGTTGGGCGCGCCCGCCAGCCGGCGGCCGGCCAGGCGATAGTCCACGGTTCCGATCACCCCCGGGACTTGGCCGCAGGCCGCGGCGATAGATTCCAGGAAGAACGTGGTGGTAGTCTTGCCGTTGGTTCCGGTCACCCCCACCACGGTCATGGCTCCGGATGGGTGTCCGAAGAAAGTGTCGGCCATGATGCCCATGGCTTCGGCGATGTCTGCGACCTGGACCCAGGAGGCGTTCAAGCTGACCGGCGCCGGAGGCGGTTCCAGTTCGCTGACTATGGCCGCGGCTCCGGCGGCGCAGGCTTGGCGCACGTGCCGGTTTCCGTCGGTCTTGGCGCCGGGGATGGCGAAGAACAGCTCTCCGGCCTGGATATCGCGGGAATCGTGGCGCAGGTCGCTTATCTCCACGTCGGTCGAGCCGGCGACGCGCTGGGGCCGCACGCCGCGCAGCAGGTCGAGCAGCTTCAAGGCGGACTCAGCGTCCCGCGCGCCCGGGGCGGGGCGCGGCGGCCAGGGGCTTGGGGGCCAGCGCGGTCACTTGCAGTTCTGCGCTGCGGTCCGGGGGCACTCCTTCCATGGCTAGGAGCCGGCGTCCCAGCTTGGCGAACACCGGGGCGGATACCTGGCCGCCGTAGTATTGGCCTTGGGGTTCGTCCATGACTACTAATATGGTCCAACGGGGCTTGTCCGCGGGCAAGAATCCCACGAAAGATGCCATGTACGCGCTGGTGGAATACTGTCCGGTGCGCCGGTCCAGCTTGCGCGCCGTGCCGGTCTTGCCCGCTACCCGGTAGCCGGCTATGCGGGCGGGCAGCGCGGTGCCGCGGTCCACTACTCCCTCCAGCATCCGGGAGAGGGTGCGGGCCGTGCCCTCGGACATGACGCGGCGGACGCGGTTGGGGCGGCGGCCGTCCGCGATGATATTGGGCTCGTATAGTATGCCGCCGTTGGCTATGGCGCTGTAGGCGTTGACTACCTGCAGGGCGCTGGTGCCTATGCCGTATCCATAGGAAGACGCGGCCAGCACCACTCGGGATAGTTGGGATAGCGGCTTCATTTCCCCGGCGGTCTCGCCGGGCAGGTTGATGCCGGTCTTTATGGCGAAGCCGAAGGCTCGGCTATAGCGGTAGAAGCGCATGGCCCCCAGCTTTTCCACTACTTTGGCTATGCCTATGTTGGAAGAGCGTTCCAAGATGCCTTGCAGAGTCAGGTTCGATTCCGGTTCGTGGTCGTTTATGAAAACGCCTGGCGATATCTCATATCTGCCGTTCTCGCAGAAGAAAGTGTCGCTTTCGGCTACCAGGGATTCCTCCAGCGCCGCAGCCGCGGCCACGACTTTGAAGGTGGATCCGGGTTCGTAGGTATCTTGCACGATCGGGTTCTTCAGGGCATTGGAGAGGTGCGAGGCCATGGCCAATATCTCTCCGGTGTTGGGATCTTGGATCACCACCCAGCCGCCCTTGGCCTGGAACTGGGCGGCG
>JBAZVY010000149.1:0-6423 GCA_041660645.1 Elusimicrobiota bacterium
AGGTATTGGTCTTATCGCCCCGCTCGGCGCTGGCGCGGTTGCTGATCTGGACCACGGGCTTGCCTTCGGCGTTGCGGATAGTGAAGCCCTTCAGGATGGTCGCGCCCACGGCTTTCTGGGCGATATCGTCCGTGCCGCTGACCTGGGAGAAGAACAGGTCCACGGTAAAAGCGTCGCGGCTGTCCAGAAGCCGGGCCAGGTCGAAGGAGGCTCCGGTCTGGCTGCGGCTGTAGCGCTTGTGATCGCCCTCGGCCCGGATAGCGAAGTCCTGGTCCAGGTCCGGGTCATAGCCGGTGAAATCCAGGTTGACCTCCTGCAGGAACTTACGGGGGTCGTCGGCGAATATCTTCTGCTGTTCATGGGTCAGCTTCATGACCTCGGTCATCTTGAGCGAGGTCTTGAGGCTGCCGCCGTAATAGACCGGCTTCTCCTGGGCGTCCCGGGCCGCGAAATCCGCGAAACCGGCCAAGCCCACGTAGAGGCGGTCGCCCAAAAGCATCACGGCGAAATCATCGAACACCAGCACGCGGCTCTTCTGTTCCTGGGTCGCCAGCTTCATATCCTCGGGCACGTCCATGGCGTAGCGATGGAAGCCCACGTTGAGATAATTGACCCAATTGGAGCCCTGCAAGGATTCGATCTGCACTTCCACGCCCTTGGCGCCGTAAGGCGCGTTGACCTCGCTGGGCGGAGTAGAGAATTGATACCCGTTGAGGCTGATGTTGTTGCCGCCGACCTGGGCCACGTTGCCCATGGTCGCCCAGGTCCCGGTCTCCAGACCGTTGGGCACGCTGAATTGGCTCTTATAGTACATGTAGAAACCGTCGGCCGTGTCGCCGAAATCCAGCATGGCCGAACCCGGGATCAGGGCGGCCAAGCCCTTGGGGTCCTTGAGCATATCGGCCTTGACCGCGGATATGTCCAGCCCCGGGTTCTGGGCCTGGAACATGCCCAAAAAAGAGTCCAAGAAACTGCTGAACTCGGATTTGCGCACCACCAAGGCCTGGGGCTCGCGGCCCTTTTCACCCATGGCCCAGGCTCCTTGACCGAGATGCAGGTCCTCGACCCGGCGGGTGAGCGCTTCGGGCAAGGCGTAGCGCACCCCGGCCTGGTCCAGCAGCGCCAGGAGCTCGGCTTGCTTATGATCGGCCTGTATGAGCATGGACTGCACTATGGACTCCGAGCGCGCCGCGTCCTCGGCCAGCTTGTGGTGGTCTATATTAGTCTCGAGCACGGCCCGGGTCTTGTCCTGGATCTCGGCCACGCTGTCGCCCACCCGGCGCAAGGCGCTCTCATTGGGATCGTTGAGCTGGTTCATCCAGGTGGACACCTTGCGGCGCGTGGCTTCCAGATCGTCGAAGGTCTTCTTCAAGGAATCCCGCATGGTATTGATGGCCTTGACCTCGTTGTCATTGACCGAGAGGCCGCCGTCATATACTTCGCCCATGGATCTATAGAAGGAATCCACCTTGTCTATGGTCCCGAAAGATTCCTGATTCCAGCCTTGTTTTACGTCGAAGAACGCCATCCCGGCCCGCAAGAACTCGTTCAATTGGACCAAAGTCGCGGCCTTGCGCGCGTAGACCTGGGCGGGAGTCTCGGAGGCTCCGTCGGAATCGACGTAGGCGTCGTCCCGGGCCGTGGAATCTATCCCGTCAGCCAAGGCCTTGGCCGCCTGGTCCAGGAACTTCAAGGCCGTGGGCACCTGCTCACCCAGGGCGTCTTGGGCTCCGTCCACCATCCCGTCCGCGAACAAGAACCGGGCCACGGCATTGTAGCAAGGCCCGACCGGCTGGCCTTGATTGGTCGCGGAAGGCACCAAGCGCGCGCCCGCGGCCAAAGCCAGCAGCGCGATCTGCTGCTGATCGGACACGCTTATAGGGGGCTGGGTGCCGACCGGCACGGTGCTATCGCCGCCCGCGCCTATGGATATGCCGCCGCCGGCCGCGGCATTGGCTTCGTTGCCGATCGCGGTCAGCTGGTCGGCCAAGCCGCGCATGATGCCGTTATCCACCAAAGCCTGGACCCGGTCCACGCCCGCCTGGTCCGAGACCACGTCCCCAGGCAGCCGGAAAGTGCGCAAGTCGTATTTGCCCTTGGACAAGGTCTCGATCTTGCCCAGTATCTCATTGATCTCCACGGCCTGCGTGTTGATCTCGGCCGCGCGCCGGGCCCGCTCTTCCGTATACTGCGCGATCTTGCGCGGCAGGCTGAACGGCTGGGTCTCCCCGTAAAGCACCTCGGTCCCGGTGTAATCGGGATCCTTACGCTGCTGCATCTCCAACTGGTATTCCTTTATGCCCTTATTGTGGCCGCTGGCATCGTCATACCCGTTCAAGTTGTCCTGCAAGGTCTTGCGGAAATCCGCGACCTGAAAATGCCCGTCCGCCTTGTCCCCCTCCTTAGCGCCGAAGGCCGCGAACGCCCAGGGCAGGGTCCGATCGTAGAGCTTCTTGATCTCGGTGGATAGGGTCTTCTGGTTGTCGAACAGCTCGAAATACACACCCGTGGATTGGGCCGACTTTATGCTGTCCTGCTGCCAAGGTATCAAGGTGTTCTGGAGCAGGTCCTTGGCGTCGCGCAAGGGCGGCAAGAGCTTGACCTGGAGCAGGTTGATCTTGCGGTCGATCAAGGCCTGGGCGCCTGCGCCCTGATCCATGTACTTGACGTCGAGGTCCACGTCGGCCAGGATATCGTCGAGCATACGCACCACGCCCTCGAGCTTGGTCTTGGCCACGGGCAGGGTCTCGGCCATGACCTTGTCGATCTCGGTGATGTAGCCGTCGGACTTGGCCCAGTGCACGATCTCATGCGCGGAATAGGTCAGCAATTTGGCCGCGGAGACCAGGTTCATCTTGGCCAAGAATATGTCGGGGGCGTCTCCGGCCGGGAACTTGACCGCGCGCAGCTTGTCGCCGTAGGTCTTTATGGCGCTGCGCAGGTCGGTCAAAGACATCCCGGCCAGCATGGGGATATTAGAGCCGGTAACCCGATTGATCTCCGTGGCCAAGGCGTCGAGCTGCGCCAGATATTGGACGGCTTTGGCTTGATGCTCCGCCAGCCGGGCCGCCTCTTGCGCGCGCCAGCGCGGCAGCGACTCCGGATTGCTGTCGCCGAATTCGTCGGTAACGGCCCGGGAGTTGTTCGGGTCCAAGCGGCGCAGCACGCTGTCTAAGGACTTCTGATAATCCGCGCGCTTGGCCTGCCAATGGACCTTGCGGTCGGCCAATATCTGCAGGACCTGGTCCTTGGTGGGGTTGGATACGGTCACCTCGGGCCCGGGCACGGCGAGTATGGCCACGCCCGCGTATTCTATAGGCATGGTGCGCAGCCGGGACACTCCGTCCTCGGCCTTCTTGATGTAATCCTCGACCTCGGCTAAGTTGTCCTTGAATTCCTTTAAGCTGAAGGCATCCGGGTCGGAGGAGTTGCCGCCATCCGTTCGCCATTTTATCACTTGGGGCAAAAGATCCAAACGGCGCTGATATTCCCTCAAAGCGTCGCCCGAAGCCCCGCCGTCCTCGGCATTCACGTGCGCTATCAGGCTGGACAGGTCCTGGCTGGCGGACTGGATGCGGCTGGCGGATAAAGCGGTCTTGCCCTCGTTGAGCGCGATGCGCTGCTTGGTCGCGTCGTCGTCCTTGATCTGCTTTTCGAGGTCCGCGCGCCACTTCGCCACATCCGCCTGGTTGGCCGCGGCTTGGCCTTGGCCGGTCTGGTTGGTCTGCCGGGACGCATTGACCTTGGCCAGTTTGTTGTCCAGAAGGCCCATCATCTGATTGATCGCGGTCTGGGCGGCCTTGATCTCATTAAGGGACAGGGCCAGCCCCATGACCGTATCCAAGCGGGCCAGGTTCTTGTGGAATTCCAGCATCTCCGAACCGTCGCGGCGGTCGCGCAGGGCCGCGTTGCGGGACTTATTGGCCACGGCCAGCAAGCCCTTGACCGCGTCCCGATTGGCCATCTCGGCCCGGGTCTGTTCGCGCAGCTGCTCGACCTGCGCCACCAGCTTGGCTATGGATTCCTGCATGGCCGGGTCCAAGCGTCCGGCCGGAGCCATATCCGGCCCCGAGGCCACGGCCGTCAGATGCGTGGCCAGGGCCTTCAATGAGGCCTCGCGCAAACCCAGGCTGGACATCATCCCGTCCTGGCCCGAAGGCGGCGGCAAAAGTATGGCATTGTAATAGTCCTGCATCTTCTTGAGTTCGCGCAAGCGGCTCAAATCCTCGGGCTGGGGATGGCGCAGGTCATGGACCTGGGCCAGCTTGGACTGCACGTAAGTCTCGCTGCGCTTGCCCTCGAGCTCCTTAAGCAGGCGCTCGTACTCGGCCAATTCCTCGGCCGTTATGGGCCGGCTTTGCTTCTTAAGATCGGCGATGCGGCCCTCGGTCTCGCCCAAGCGCGCGGACAGTCCGGCCATATGATTCTTGACCGCGGCGATCTCCCGCTGCAGGTCGCCGGAATGGGCCTTGAGTTCCTGGATGCGCGCCAGCACCGCGGCCGGGCCCTTCTGCCACAAGTCCGGGTCGAACTGATAATCCGTGGAATCCGCGCGGCGGGAGGACATGGCCACGGAATCCTGGGCCGAGAGCGCGGCCGTGTTCGCGGTCTGGTCCGAAGGGCTCACCACGCTCTTCAAGGCCAGCATCGCATGCATGACCGTGCCCGTTATATCGATGCCCAAGATATCCTGGAACTTGATCAGCAGGACGTTGCCCCAAGTTATCGCTCCGCCGAAAGGTATGGGGCTGTCGCCCTGGGGCCGTTCCACGGCCGCGCCTATGGTATGGAAGACCTTGAACTCATGTCCAGTCAAAGGCTTATAGATCTTCTCCGTAACCAGCCCATCGATGGAGCCGGCATAGGTCATGATGCCCTCGATCTCGGCGCCCACCGTCATCATGGCCAAGCAGGACTTGAGGTTCTGCTTCCAGAACGAACCGGAGACCAAGGCTTGGCCGAAAGCCTGGACGTAGCTGCCCACGGACAAGGAGCTGGTGGGGGCGAGCTTGCGCAGTTCAAAAGCCTTCTGCGTTACCGTCCGGGGCAAAGTCAGCAAAGTCGAAAGTATGAAAGTGTTGAGGATCGGCCCCAGCACCAGGTCCTTGACCAAGGCGGTCATGGCCGCGGCCACTACCGTGGAAAGGACCGGCCCGATGAACGGGACCATGCCCACGAACCCGGGTATGCCCTGGGCCGCCATCAATATGGCCGGGCCCAGCACCGGGATGGAAGTCAGGGCGAAAGACAAGGGCAAGGCCGGAGCGAACGCGCCCAACACGCCCATGGCGACCGCGCTCATCACGGCCAAGGTCAGCCGGCGCACCACGAAAGTGATCAAGGGCTCGATCAACGGCTCCACGAGCCATTTCATCAGCCCCCGGACCACGGGCTGGGCTTTAAGTCCGGCCAAGCGGCCGGGGCCCTCGAAAGCGTACTGACGCAGGGACTGTTCCAGCCACTTCTGGGTCTGGCGCTTGTCCGCTTCCGGGTCCTTGGCCGCGTAGCGCTTGGACTTGGCCTCGTCCGGGGTTTTTAAATCTAGGAAATTCTCGTGGGAATGAAAGAACCTAAAACTGATGTTCTGGCGGAAGTAGCCGAACACGAAGGTATCGAATAGGTGGTACGGGAAGCGCAAGAAGAACCCAAAGACATATTTATGCACTTCTAAGACTCGTTGCGCCGTGCCCCGCCAGCCCGGAGCATAGGTCTTATTGGCTAGATTCCGAAAGCTTCTCCAGCCTTCATACTTCTTCTGGTCCAGGATCTTGAACTGCTCCCGGTTCATCTTCTGCAGACTGTCGTAGACCGCGAGCCAAGCCCTGGCCGGGCTGTCCGGAGTGAGCCGATACCGGGCGGCCAAAGCCACCAGGTCGGACTTGACCAAGCCGAACTGCCGGGATATCTGGTCTATGACCCGGTCCGAATCCGCATTAAGCGGCAAGGATTTAAGGGTCGGATCATAAGCCACACCCTTGATCTTGCGCCACCCTAATAAATTTTCGTGTATGTAACGATTAAGGTTGGGCTTGGCCTTGGCCACGGCTGCCGCGATACCGTCTATGCCGCCGGGAGCTCCGCCCTCCGGAGCCGGAGCCTGCAACCCGTCGAAAACAGCGTCCGCGCCGGTCTTTAAATCGGCATCCGGGCCTTGGCTGTCCAGGGCTTGGGAAGCGTCTTGCAAAGCCTCGGCAAGCTGTTCTATGGCGCGCGCAGGCTCGGCTTGAGGCGCGGGCGCGGTCCGAGCCGTGGGCCCGATCGCGGCCGGCGCCGTAGGCGTCAAAGCCGGAGCGGGCCGGGCGCTGTCCACGAGAGAAGGCTGAACCGCGTACCCGGGACGGGGAGCCTGCAATACCGCGGCCGGGGACACGGACGGAGCCGCCGCAGGATTTACTCCGGTAAGAGCGCCCTTGAGATTGAAAC
>JBAZVY010000150.1:0-6396 GCA_041660645.1 Elusimicrobiota bacterium
CCAGGGCGGGGAAGGTGTCCCCGGCCGGGGAGGCGTTGGCTATGTTTCCGCCCAAAGTGCCGCGATTCTGGATCTGGGCCGCTCCTACCACGGCGCAGGCCTGGGCCAAGAGGGGGAGATGTTTCTTGACTTGGGCATGGTCGCGGATCTCGGCATGGGTGGCTAGGGCGCCGATGCGCAAGCCGGTCGCGGTCTTGTGGATGCCTCGCCACTCCGGGATCGCGGAAAGGTCCAGGATTTGCCGGCCGTTGCGTTCGCCTAGGTTCCAAAGCACCATGAAATCCGTGCCGCCGGCTAGGGGCGCGGCCTTAGGATGCTGGGCGTAAAGGGAGACTGCCTCGGCCGCGCTCTGCGGCCGGATGACCTTCATGCTGGGGGCCGAGCCTCTCATGGCTTGGACCTCCGGGTTTTTTTAGCCGCGGCCACGGAATCGACTATGGGCTGATACCCGGTGCAGCGGCAGAGATGGCCGGCCAAGGCTTGGCGGATAGCTTCCGGCTTTTTGGCCTTCGAAGTGGAAGCGGTCATCAATATGCCCGGCGTGCAGAATCCGCATTGGGCTCCGGCATGCTTTACGAAGGATTGCTGTAAAGAGGATAGTTTTTGGGCGCCGCTCAGGGATTCCACGGTCTCGATCCGGCGGCCCGCCATCTGGCAGATCGGGATGATGCAGCTGGTCATGGGCTGGCCGTCCACGAGCACGGTGCAGGCTCCGCACTCGCCTTCCCCGCAGCCCTCCTTGGTGCCGGTCAGGCCCAGGTCCTCGCGCAGGACGTCTATAAGCCGCTTGAAAGGGTGTCCGGAGAAAGAGCGCTTGCGGCCATTGACCGTGAATCGGATCATCCGAGTTTCTCCGTCTTTATGAATGCGGCGCAGATGTGTTCGGGCAGTACCGGTATGGCGTCGAACCAGACTCCGGCGGCGTTCTGCAGGGCCGCGACCACGGCCGGGGCCGGCAGGTCCATGGGCATCTCGCCTAAGCCCTTGGCGCCGTGGGGGCCGCGGGAATAGGGCTGCTCGACCAGGATCACTTCCATGGGCGGAGTGTCCACGAACGAGGGGATGAGATAGTTGGTGAACTGGGAGTTGCGCATCCAGCCGCCCCGGAAGTCGGCGTATTCGAGCAGGGCGTAGCCCAGAGCCTGGGCCGTGCCGCCCATTATCTGGCCCTTGGCCAGGCAGGGATTTATGGCTTTGCCTATGTCTTGGGCCGTGGTGACCTTGCGCAGTTTTACCTCGTAAGTGAGCTTGTCTATCTCCAGGTCCACGGCTATGGCCGCATAGGAGAACACCCCATAGGCTTCGCCGCGATAGAGCTTGTCGTCCCAGCTTACGTCCGCGGGTTTTTGATATTCGGTTTCATAGTGGCGGTGCGGCTCATCGCCGCAGAGGGTGTCGGCCGCTCGCTTCAAGGCCGCGCGAGTGCCCGGGACCTTGCCCGCCACCTTGACCAGGTCGTCTTTGAGCTGCCCCGCCGCGTTCTCCAGTATCCGTCCGATGATCATGGTGGTGCGGCTGGCCACCGTGGGGCCGCTGTTGGGCACCAGTCCGGTGTCCGGGGTCTCCACCCGTATGAGTTCCGCGGGCAGGCCCAAGGCGTGGGATACGATCTGGGTGAATACCGTGTTGGCGCCTTGGCCCATGTCCGTGGAAGCGGCCAGGATTTTGACCCAGCCGTCCTTGGTCAAGGACACCGCGGCTCGGCTGGCCAGCATGACCTCGCCGCTTCCCGTAAATCCCGCTCCATGGTGGCAGAGGGCCAAGCCTATGCCCCGCCAAGTAGGGTTGGCCTTGCGCGAGTTCCAGCGCGAGTACTGGCGCTGTTTTTTGGCGTACTCGCTATTCTTGACGCAGATATCCAGGCACTGGGAAGCGCCCACGCTTTCCTGCAAGCGCTGGCCCGTGGCCGTGATCGAACCCGGCTTCCATATGTTGGCGCGCCGCAGGGCCAAGGCGTCCATGCCGATGGTCTTGGCCACTTTCTCGATCTGCAGCTCGGCCGCGAATATGGTCTGGGGCGCGCCGAAGCCGCGGAACGCGCCGTTGGGCGGGGTGTTGGTCGCGACCACCCGGGAATGCACCCGCACGTTGGGGCATTCATAGGTGCCGGTGGAATGCAGGGTGCCGCGGGAGAGCACGACCTGGGAAAGGGTGGTGAAGGCGCCGCCGTCCATCAGGATCTCTATGTCTTGGGCTACTAGTTTGCCGGCCTTGGTCACGCCGGTCTTGTGCCGCACTATGGCGGGATGGCGTTTGGTCGTGGCCGCCATATCCTCATGCCGGTCGTATATGATCTTGACCGGCTTGCCGGATTTCAGCGCCAAGAGCGCGGCGTGGGCGGCTATGATGGAGGGATAATCTTCCTTGCCTCCGAAAGCCCCGCCGGTGACGGCTTGCGCGATCCGGATCTTATGCGCGGGCCGGGCGAATATCTTGACCATGGCCTTGTGCACGTAATAGGGGCACTGGAGCGAGCCTTCCACCATTATGGTCCCGTCCTTCTTCACCCAGGCGGCCATGCCGTTGTTTTCGATGTAGGCCTGTTCCTGGTGGGGGACGCGGTATTCGCCCTGAATCACGAAATCAGCCTGGTCGAAGCCTTTGTTTAAATCTCCCTTCTCTATGAGGTATTGCTTGAAGACGTTGTCCGGACCGTAGAGGACCTGTTTTTTGGCCAGGGATTGCTCTATGGTCAGCACCGGCTCCTGCTCTTCGTACTCGACCCGGATATGCTTGAGTGCCTCGTAGGCCATGTGCCGCTGCTTGTGCGCCACCAGGAGTATGGGCTGCATGGGATGCATGACCCGGTCCTCGGTGAGCAGGGGCTGGTCGTGTTCTATGAGGGTTACGAAGTTTTCGCCCGGTATGTCCGCGGCGCGGGCCACGGCGCACTCTTTCCAGGGGAAGGCTTTATCGAAGGAGATCTTTTGGATGCGGCCGTAAGCTATGCTCGTGCGCAGGGTGGCGCCGAACAAGCAGCCGGGGTATTTGCGGTCGTCTATGTATTTGGCCGCGCCCGTGAGCTTCTCGGGCGCATCCGTGCGCAGGGCGCTCTCCCCGACTTTGACCATGGCTTATTTTACCACATAGAGACGGGACTCTTGATGTGCGTCCTGGCCGGGCCGGCGGCTTAGCGCCGGCTCAAGCCGGTGTCGGGGATCGTCATGAGCGGCACGCTGCTGCCATCGATCCTGTGCAGCGTCTCCGCTATCCCGCCCGGGCCGATCCGTACGGATAGATAATGATAGGAGCGGTCGACTCCGGAGGCGGGATATAAAGGAGAGCCGCCTCCTCCCGTGAGCACGTAGCGTACGCCCTGGAAATCCGCCACTCCGGAGCCATGTATGTGCCCGACATAGACCCGGGCCACTTTATGTCTGGAGACCAGGTCCGTGAACTCCCTCGCGCCTAGGCCGAACGCGCCGACGCTGCGGTTGAGCCCGGAAGCGGCCCAGGCCCCGATCGTTTCGGGCGTCATGTGGGTGAACACGATCTTGATCTGATCCGTGGCCAAGACTCCGTCGAGCCAGCGCAATTGCTCGGAGGTGAGCCGGCCGGCGCTGGTGTCGAGCATGATGAACCGAGCCTCGCCCCGGTCGAAATAGTAGTCGGTAGCTCCGAAGACGGCCTGATAAAGGTTCGCATCCGAGGCGCCATGCGGGCTGCGGCGGTCGTGGTTGCCGATCACGGTCAGGTACGGCGGACCGGAGGGGCTGTCCCCCAACGTTTTTAGGAATCTAAGATAGCGGGCCGTGGTGCCGCGGCTGACCATGTCGCCGAGCTGCACGATGAAATCGGCATTGCGCCTGCGGATGGCGTCCAATTGGGCTGGGAATACTCCGGACTTGCCGAACAGCCACCGCTGGGTGAAGAATCTTCCGGATTCCGCGTCGCCGATGACGACGAATTCGAAAGACTCCCCGGCGTTCAGAGGCTTCTTGCCCAAGCGGTCCAATTGGGCTTGGGTCTTCCAGTCGGCGGCCGCTTTCATCAATAGCGCAAATTCGGAATCGGGCCGGGGCTGGCCGGCATCGAACATCCCGTCGGACGATAGCTTGGAGTCTTGGTTTTGGGGAGCCGCCCCGAATGCGCGGCCGGCCGCCTGGAGCGGGATAACGGAGGGGGGAAGTCTCCGGGGGTCTTGGGTGAGCGGTTCCACCGCGCTGGCCGCAGAAGCCGGATGCGGCGTCGAGGCTAGGAAAGCGGCGAGGAGAAGGGGCGGCAGGTTGCGTGCCAGGCTCATCGATATTTAAGATAACAGGGTCCGGCCCTGTCCGTAAGGGCCGATAGTACTGGCGGCGGCAAGGCCTTTTGGCCTGGTTCTATTAGGAAGTAAACGGCCTATGCCCGGTTGGGGCCTATGGCCCATGCGCGGGGCGGCTGCGGGGCATATGATATACGTATGCGCATATATGGCGCGCGGCCTTGGGCTGCGGCCTTGTCGATATTCATCACGACCGCAGCTTGGCCGTATTCTGCCTGGGCGCAATATGCGGCTAAAGCCCGGGCCGCAGGACTGCCGTCCCAGGTCGGGCGTATAACCCCGGCCCATATCCAGGCTATAGCCGCAGTCCAGCTCCGGCAGGCTTTGAGTTTGCCGCCCTTAGGCGGAGTGGCCGGCATCCGGGACATCGCCCAGGCGCCTAAGCCCAAGACTTTGGACGCCGTGGCGGAGCAAGCCGCGGCCCGAGCCTTGCTCAGCGTCATAGTTGAGCGGTCTGCGTTTCCGGCTGCCGCCCGGCCGGCCATACCTGCGGGCTTGGCCGCGGACTTGGGGGAAGAGAACGCGGATAAGATAGCGGATCTGGCGGACCGGATCACGGCCTTGTCCGCGGATAAGCAGGTCAAGAAATTGCTGCGCCAGGCGCGCTCGGGACTCGGACGTTACGACACCATGGGAGCGATGCGGCAAGGCCTGACCCGTTTGTTCGACGGCTCGGCTTCCGTGGCTCCGGACTTGGTCGTTCCGGCCCAGGGGTTAGCCTGGCATGAGGTCAAGCTCAAGGGCGCGCGTTTCGCGGATTCGGTCATCGCGGATATGGCGCGTATGGATCGCCCGTTCTCTTTGCGTATAGATCGGGCTGAGTTCCTGACTTTAGGCCAGAAGATGTATCATGGTTCGTCTTTTAAGTATCACGATACGGGAGAGGCTTTTGGCCTGGACCTGCCGGTAGTATGGGGGCAGGATGCCGGACTGGATCAGGCGCTATATGACTGGCTGCTCCAGCAACCGGCCCGGTCGGTGACGCCCGAGGCTTTTTTCCTTAAAGCCGTGGAATTGGCGCAGGGCTCGGTCTGGCAGGGTTTGGCGGCAGGCTGGGACGTATTGGTTGTGGGCAGCCAGAGCGGAGACCCGCAGCGTCAGTATTTTCAGAAGTCTTTGAAGCTGGCGGATATAAGGGGCGACCTGCATTTGCTGTCCATACTGCACGACCCCACGGATCCGCGGCATGTTTGGACGTCCCGGGCCGATAATTTCAGCGCCTGGTATCATTTTTGGGGCACGATGACCTATTCTTTCTTCCGCAGTTCTTCATTCTTTCTTTTGCCCGTGCCCGGCAAGTGGTTCGTGACTTTTCTGGTATTGTGCGAAGAGTTGATCGCGAGCATTCTGGACAGGGTCTCTG
Source organism: Elusimicrobiota bacterium (assembly GCA_041660645.1). Classification (GTDB taxonomy): domain Bacteria; phylum Elusimicrobiota; class Elusimicrobia; order UBA1565; family UBA9628; genus UBA9628. Next base: position 5,628 of record JBAZVY010000150.1, read on the forward strand.
GTTGGGATTGGCCGGCTTTGCTCGATCTGCCCAAGCGGCTGCGTATGGATATGGAAGGAGTGTCAGCCGGCTGCCGGCTGGCCAAGGGACTGCGGACGTTGTTCCGGCAGCAGGCGGCTAATTCCCGAAGCTGACGCTGATGCCGGCCTGGTAGGTGCGAGGCACGGCCATGGCATCCGGGAATTCGATGTGTCGCTCTTGGGCCAGGTTCTGGCCAGCCGCGAATATCTCAGCGTTCTTGCATAAGCGGTAGGCCAGACGCGCGTCTATGCGCCAATACGCGGGTATGGCTTGTTGTCGGTTCGCGCTCGAGGCATAGGCAGTATGCGCGACTTTATAGCCGATATTCGAACTCAGGGATATGCCGTTTTGGAGCATGGCCCAACCGCCTAGGTTGAGCTTGTGGCGAGGGGTGGAGTCCGTCACCCCGACTTTGGCCAAGATGTCGGTGATGCGCTCATAGGTGTAGTTGGCGTATACTGATTTTTTCTGGTCGAATCTATAGCGCAGGCTGGCTTCAGCGCCTCGGGCAATGGCATGGTTGGTGTTGTTGTACGAGGTCGTGACCAGGGGGCCGACTACGCTCTTGGTGTATTGCTGTTCCACATGGCTTATTTCCATATAGAACAAGGACAGGTCCGCGTGCAGATGCTTATCCAAGTATTCTCCGGAATAGCCTAGATCATAGGAGCTAAGATGTTCGGGTACGAAATCCGGGTTGCCTTCTACCTTTACATTGGCAGTGATCCTGTAGTCGGCATTCTTGTTG
>JBAZVY010000151.1:0-6385 GCA_041660645.1 Elusimicrobiota bacterium
CTTCTTGCCCTGTTTTACGCCGACGGATTCCACCAAGGCGCGTATGGCCTTGATCACCTTGCCCTTCTTGCCGATGATCTTGCCCTTATCCTCTTCCGCCACCACCAGCTTAAAGGTGACCGCGTCGGCCTGCTCGGAATCCTGCACCACCACCTGTTCCGGATGATCGGCCAGGTTCTGGACCAAGAATTGCGTCAGGTTCTTCATGACTTCTTCTCCGGCGCCGCCTTGTCCGAACTGCGGACGAGCGTGGCCACCGTCTCGGAAGGCTGGGCTCCGTTCTTGACCCACGCGTCGTAGCGGTCCTTCTGCAACTGCAGCTTCTTGGCCGGCGTGTCGCCGCGCGGGTTGTAGCTGCCCAGTATCTCGAGCGGCCGTCCCGTGGAGCCCTTGGTGCGGTCTATGGCCACCAAGCGATAGTACGCCTGCTTCGGCTTTCCCGTCCTCTGCAACCTGATGACTACCATGTATCCTCCTGTTACTTCTTAAATCTTCCGTCGTAGGCCGCCTGCGCCTGCGCCCGCATCGTCTGGATGGCCCGGGTCACGTCGGCGGCCCCGAACACGCCCTGGCCCGCGACCAGGTTGTCCGCCCCGGAGCCGGCGGCCCAGGCCGCGGTCTCCGCGTTTATGCCGCCGTCCACCTGCAGCCAGCATTCCCGGCCGCAGCCATCTATGGCCCGGCGCGCGGCCTCTATCTTGGGCAGGGTCGCGCCCAGGAACTTGGCGCCGCCGAAGCCGGGCTCCACGGTCATGACCAGCAAGGCATCCGCATCCGGCAGCAAGGGCAGCAAGCCCTCGACCGGCGTGCCCGGCTTGACCGCGACTCCGGCCTGCGCGCCCTTAGCCCGGATGCCGCGCAGCAAGGACCGGGGATCCCGGACGGCCTCGAGATGGAAAGTGACCAGGTCCGCGCCCGCGGCGATGAACCAGGGGGCCACGGTCTCCGGGTCGGCGACCATGAGATGCACGTCCACGCGCAGGGGGGAGAGCCGCTTCAAGGTCCGCACGAAGTCCGGGCCGAAGCTGATGTTGGGCACGAAATGCCCGTCCATGACGTCCACGGTCACCCAGTGCGCGCCCGCGGCCTGCACCCCGCGCATCAGTTCGGGCAGACGCGTCAGGTCCGCGGCCAGCAGCGACGGCACGATCTCCACCGTCCGTTGGGCGGTCATGATCACAGGTCCCGCTCATCCACGAGGATGCCGTTGAGGAATATCTTCACGCGCGAGCCGCCCGTCTCCTGGATGGGCAGGTCGATCTTGGATCCGGGGCGGCGCAGTCCGTTGAAGAGTTCGCGTTCCCCGTACTTATCCGCGACCACGATGCGCACCAAGCTCTCGCTGCCGCCCTGCGGGAGTTCGTAATGGAAATTCTTTACCGCCGGGCCAGCGTCTCCGGGCTTGCCGGTCTTGCCGCTCATGACCACGCTCACTTTGGCGCCGGCGGATAGGGCCGAGTCCGGGGCCGGGGTCTGGGAAAGCACGGTGCCGTACGCGAAGGGGGAAGTCAGGTCTTTCTTCTCTTCCAACTGGATGCCGGCGGCATTGGCCCAAGCCTCCACTTCCGCGCTGTTCTTGCGCAAGAAATCGGGCATGAGCACGACCCCGGCCGGCGGAACCCCGCCCGCGACCGTTACGTTGACCAGGGAGTTGCGCTCCGCGCTGGTCTCGGCCTTGGGGTCCTGGGAAAGCACCACGCCCTTCTCGAAACGCAAGGAATAAGACTCGTTGACCTCGCCCAGCACGACCTGGCTCTGACGCAGCAGCATCTCGGCATTGCGCAGAGGCAGTCCCACGATGGAGGGGATAAGCACGGTTTCGCCGCCTTGGCTGACCACCACGCGCACGATCTTGCCCTCGCGCACCTGGGTGCCGGCCGGAGGATACTGGCGCAGGACCGAGGCGATGGGCACGGTATTGTTGAATTCCGAACTCTCCTTGCGCAGTCCGATGTTGATGGGGGCGAGCAGGTCCATGGCGGCCGATATGGACCGCCCCTTGAGGTCCGGCACCGTCTGTACCTTCCGAGTATGTATCACGCCTTCCACGCCCCACTGCAGCAAAGCGAACACCACGACGGCCAGTACCAGGCCGACGCCGACCGATTCCCAATGATTGACTTCCCCTTTGAATATCATGCTAAAGGTAAAGAACCCCCCACACCCAAGCGGAGGCCATTGATGAAATCCGCAGCTGCCACCGGCTTTTTACCCTCAGGTTGAACCGTAAGGAGCCAGATGCTGCTGCGGTCCTTACATTGTACCAAAATCCCGCCTCCCCGTTCAACGCGTACGATGGAACCGCCGGAGGCAGAGCCAGTCCCAAGGCCGCCGGCCTCTCCCGGCGTAGGCAGGCGGGTCTTAAGCACCTGCACCGAACGAGGCCCCGGGGCCTTCAGCTGGATATAAGCCGTAGGCCAGAGCCGGAAGCCGCGGACCAGGTCATGGATCTCGCGGGCCGGGCGCTCCCAACTGATGCGGGCGTCCTCGCGCCGGATGCGGGGGGCGAAGGTGGGGGTCCCGGCCTGAGCCTGCTTCAAGACCCGGCCGGCCACCAGGTCCTCCAGCACCCGGCCCAAAGCCTCCAAGCCCGAACGCGTCAGCCGGGCCATCAGAGCCTCCGCATCCTCGTCCGGATCTATGGCCAGACGCTCCTGCCGGAACACCGGGCCGGAATCCAATTCCCGCTCGATCCAGAATATCGTGACCCCGGTCTCGGTCTCGCCCCGCGCCAAGCTCCACTGCACCGGAGCCGCGCCCCGGTATTTGGGCAGGAGTGAAAAATGCACGTTCAGGCTGCCCAGCACGGGCAAGGCCAGGATATCGGGAGGCAGCAAGCGTCCGTAAGCCACGGCCACGGCCAGGTCGGGATTAAGACGGCGCAACTGCTCCACGACCGCGGCGGGACGTTCGGGCTGGAGCACCGGAAGGCCCAATGCCAAGGCCCGGACCTTGACCGGCGAGGCCGCGAGCTGGAGCGACCGGCCGGCGGGCTTGTCCGGCTGGGAAACCACGGCCACCACCGAGGTCCGCCGGGCCAAGAGCTCCAGGAAGGGGACCGCGCACGCCGGGGTGCCGTAAAATATGGCTCTCATGCCCAATTCTTACGCAGTTCCTTTATGAGCGACATGATCTTCAGCTTCTGCTCGAAGGCCAAATGGTCGATGAAAAGCTTGCCGTCGAGATGGTCGACCTCGTGCTGGAAGGCCTTGGCCAACAGGCCGTCGCCCTCCAGCTCATACGGACAGCCGCGCGCGTCCAACGCGCGCACCCGCACCCGCGCATAGCGCTGGATCTTGGCGAACACTCCGGGCAAGGACAGGCAGCCCTCTTCCTCGATCATGGCGCCGGAATGCGCGATGATCTCGGGGTTGATGAGCACCAAGCGCTGGGGCTTGCCCTCCGGCCGCACGTCCACCACGGAAAGCCGTATGCCCAGGCCGATCTGGGGGGCGGCCAAGCCCACGCCCTTGACCGAGTACATGGTAGCCCACATGTCCTTGAGCAGCCGCGGCAGCTCCGGACGGATGGCCTCGTAATCCACGGCCGCGCAGGCCTTCTTCAGTATCGGTTCGCCGTGCTTGATTATGCGCAAGATCATATCTCTACACTATACTCCCGGCCTTCGCCTATGACATGGATGTTGACCGGCTTGGTATTGGCGCCCTGCAAGGCGCCCCAGGTCATGGCCAAGCGCTCGATCTGATGGTCGATATTGACGCGCCCGGACACGCCCAGGACCACGTCCTCGGCGCCCACGGCCTGGGCGGACTGGGCTATGGCATAAAAGGGATCGTTGGACACCACCAGCAAGGGGGTCACGCTCTTGCCGCACTTCTCCGCCGCGGCGATGACCCGGGTAAAGACCAATTCCTCTTCCGGGCCCAGGGAGTGGATATCGCCGCCGAAGCTCAATCCGTGCTGGATCTTGCAATAAAGCACGATCATGTCCGTGGTCTCGGAATCCATCTTCTCCAAGGTCTTATGCACGTGCTGCATGCCGTGCGGGTCGCGCACCGCGACCAGTATGCGATGCGGACGGTCGATCTCGCTGAGCACCTGGGCCAACGACTCCTCGTTGCGCAAATTGAGTTTCTCGCGATGCTCGGGGCCCTGCGCGCGCTTGCCCGCATTGAGCCGCTCCGCGACCGCCAGCAAAGTGAAGAAGCAGGCCGCGAAAGTCAGGCCGTATATGGTGGCGATGCGCTTGGTGAAGAGATTGATCACGGCGGCGGAGAACAGGACCAGGAATATGGACGACAGCCCCACGGGGAATTGGACGTTTCCGAACTTGATGTTGCCGGGCACCATCCATTCCCGCGGAGTGCGCACCTGGAAGCGCAGCATGACCACGGAGGCGGCGTTGAACGCCAGGCTCCAGATCAAGCCGAAAGCATAGGCCTCGCCCAAAAGATAAACGTCGCCCCGGCAGAGCAAGATGGTCACCACCTGCAAGCCCACGACCAGATTGATCATGCGGTGCGTGGTGCCGAACTTGGGATGCAGATAACGGAACCAATCGGGCATGACGCCGTCCTCGGCCAGGCGGTTCATGACCCCGTTGGAGCCCACGATGGCGGTATTGACCGCGCCGCAGAGTATGGCCGCGCCCACGGTCACCACGAAAGCCTGCAGCATCAATTGCAGCCAATGGGGGGCGGCCACGGACATGGCCAGGCCGGCTATGAGATTGTCCAGGTACCGGCCGCGCACCGCGTCGGGCATCAAGCCCACCGCGAAGAACGAGATGGAGACGGTCAAGAGAAAAGCGAAAAGGAATATGACCCAGGCGGCCCGCTTCAGATTCCGGAGCTTGGGCGCTTCCATCTCTCGGTACACCTGGGCCAAGGTCTCCACCCCGCTCATGCCCAAAAAAGCGTGCCCCAAGGCGATGAGCACGCCCAAGGCGCCGATGCGCTGCGGCCACTGAGAGCCCTGGAGCCAGCCCAAAGATTCGGAAGTGAAAGACAAGCTCAGCGGCGGCCACGAGAAGCCGCGGACCGCGGCCGTGTATACGCAGAACCCGATCATGACCACGCCCATGACGGCCGTGGCCCAGATGATCTTGAGCGCCTTGTCGCTGGACTCCTCTATGCCCAAGATGTTCTGACGCCAGAAATAAAGCACCGCCGCGATGGCGAACACGCAGGAAAACAGCTTGGGCTCCACATGCCAATCGATATGCAAATAGGGGAAGGCGGAATTGATGAGCCCGGCCAGATATTGGCCCGCGGATACCGAGCTTATGGCCCCGGTAAGCACGTAGTCGAACATGAGCGCGGACACGGACATCTTGGCCAAGGTGCCGCCCATGGCCTCCTTCACCACTTTGTAAACTCCGCCGCGCACGAACATGGCCGAGCCCTCGATATAGAGCGCCAGCACGCAAGCCGAAAAAGCCATGACCGCCAATATGAACCAGGGCGCGGCCTTGCCTATGGCCTGCTCCGCGATGCCGCCTACATACCAGGCCGTGGAGGCCAGGTCGCAAAGCACTATGGCCGCCGCCCTCCAAAAGGATATGAAGGTCAGCATGGCGGTGGTGAGGATCACCACCTCGCCTACACGACGGGGAGGTTTATTGGGTCTCAACTCGGCGGATCATCTCCAAGGCCGCGGCCGGATCAGCGGCGGCCGCCAGCTCCTCGATGAGAGCGGGCTGGAACAACGAAGACACCCCGCGCAAGAGCTGCAGATGGACCGGGAGCATCTCCTGTCGGCTGGAAGAGAAGAAAAGGAACATGACCTTGATGGTGAGATCGCTTTGTTTGGGGTCCACTATGCCCTGCGGAACCAAAGCCAGGGCCGCGACTATGTTCTTGATTCGATCCATGCGCGCGTGAGGCAGGCTCAAACCCGTGTCCAACGTAGTGCTTATGCCCTGTTCCCGTTCCAGGACCTTGGACAGGAACATCTTGGGGTCGCTCAACTCCCGTTTCTCGCAGAGCCGGGTGACCAACAACTCTATCAACCCGTTCTTATCCAGGCCCAGGGGAGCGGTGAGAATCACGTCCTCGCTTAAAACCTTGGAAATCCTTACCTTTTTTGGCTTGAGTAGGGATGGGGTCTTCTCGGAAAGCTTTTCAGGGTTTCCCGAAGGCTCGCGCGAGGATTCTTTCTTTTCTGGGAAGAACGACAACATAGGAGGCTGAATACATTATACCACAGCCCGGCTAGACTGTCAAACTCGGGACTTTGTAGGGTAACGTAAGATTTCTTGTGTAAATTGACCGCGAGAGCCGCAGGCGAGCGCGGAACCGGCGGCCGCAAGGCCGGCGGTTGCCGTTAAAACTTGAAGCATAGGCGTTGATTCGCCTGCGGCGGGCGGCCTTCGCCTACGGCGAAAGCCTCAAAACAGAAAAAAGAGGCCGCTTCCCTTCGGAAG
>JBAZVY010000152.1:0-4567 GCA_041660645.1 Elusimicrobiota bacterium
GATATGTCTGGTCGTCATGCCTTGGGCGCAGATCGACCGAGCTCCCTGCGGGGTGGCCAGCCTTAAGGCCTACCTGGCCGCCCGGCGGGTGAGCGTGGACTGCCTTTATCTCAATCTGCGCATGGCGCAGCGCATGGCTCCTCTGGCCGCGCGGATAGCCGGGTCCGGGGAATGGGCGGAATGGCTGTTCAGCCAGCATCTCTTCGGTCCCGCCGGGATGGGCGAGCTGACGGAGCGGTGGAAGGACATGGCCCGAGTCCCGGGATTCGCGCGCTGGGTGCAAGGCCTGGGGGTTCCGGAAGCTCGATTGCGGGCTTTAGTGGATAAGGATATCCCGGAGTTCTTGTCCGATTGCCTGACGGCCATCCCTTGGGGGAGTTACGACCTTATCGGATTTTCCAGCATGGTGCCGGAGCATACCGCTTGTCTAGCGCTAGCCCGCCGGATCAAAGATAAGTTCCCGGACACGCCTATAGTCTTCGGCGGACGCAATGTGGAAGGGGATATGGGCCGCGCGACTTTGCAGGGCTGTCCCTGGGTGGATTATGTGGTTGATGGGGAGGGAGAGGCGGCCTTGCATGCGTTGGTGAAGAAACTCGCCGCGGGCCAGCCGGCCGGGTCTATTCCCGGGGTCTCTTGCCAGCATGGGCGGGGGAGTCCGGCGCGGGGGCCGGCGGTCCGAGCGCGCGTGGACATGGCCGCGTTGCCGACTCCGGACCATGACGATTATTTCTCGCAATTGGAGCGTTATGGGCTTCGGGATCGGGTCAAACCCGTGGTGACCGTGGAAGCTTCCCGGGGGTGTTGGTGGGGGCAGAAGAGCCGCTGCTCGTTCTGTGGAGACAACGGTGGATATAGGGGCTTCCGGGGCAAGGCCGCCCAGGCGGTGGTGCGAGATCTGCTGCGCCTGCAGCAGCGGCATAAGGTCGGGCGCTGGGGGATTTGCCTTTGTGATTCGGCCTTGGATCCGGGGCGCCTGAGCGCGCTTCTTCCGGCTATGAAGCGCGCCCGGCAGCGCGGCCGGATGGATTGGACGGTGTCCGCGGCGGCCCGGGGGAATCTGACCCCGGAACAGATGCGGGCGCTGGAGGCGGCTGGGGTCTTGAACCTATGCATCGGGATCGAGAGCCTATGCCCCCAGGTGCTTAAAGCCTTGCGCAAGGGTGTCCGCGCCATAGATAATGTCCAAACCTTGAAATTCGGGTCCCGGGGCCGGCTGCATATCGCGTGGCTCATGCTTTACGGCATCCCGGGAGAAGACCGCCAGGAGCGCCTGCGGATGCTGGAGCGTATCCCTTCCGTGGTCCATTTGTGTCCGCCCCAGCATGCTGCCCGGGTCAGCGTGCTTAGATTCAGCCCGTACCACGAGGATTGGCGGGCCCGGGGGCTGCGCAAGCCTATCCCCGCGGAACCGTTCCGTTATATATACCCCCAGCCGAGATTCGATCTGGAGGGCGTGGCCAATAGTTTTTGTTTCGACGCCCGGGATCTGGAGCCGGATCTTCCGGCATATGCGGCCGAGTTGGAAGCGGCGGTGGCGTTCTGGAAGCGGATGTCGCCGCGCAGTTTTTTCGCTTTCCGCCGTTTCGAGGACTATGTCGAGTTGTATGACGCGCGGCCGGTCTCGATTACGGGAGGGGCGCAGTTCCGGGAGTATACGCTGAGGGGATTGCAGGCGCAGGTCTTCGGTTGCTGCGAGACCATCCAGGATCAGGAGGCTATCTGGTCAGCTTGCCGGCGCAGCCAGCCGGGCTGCTTGCGGCGGGACATCCGGAGGCTGCTTCAGGATATGACGGAGCGAGGCTGGTTGTGGCGGGAGGGCGATAGGTATTTGACCCTGGCTCTGCCGGTGGCGGATATGCGCCCGGCCCAAAGGCTGCTTCTGGACCATTTTGAATTTGCTGCCCAACAGGCGCGCTAAGGGTTGGCTCGGGGCGCGCGGGATCTTTTGGGCGCGGCCTGGCCCCGGAGCATGTCGAGGATGTCGGGATGCCCGAGCCATTTGATCTGTTCTAGGCGGGCCACGCGTTCGGCTATAACGGGCTCCGGCACCCGTTTAAGTCCCGGCGGCACCGTGGTGCCGGGCATCTCGCTGAACGCGTAGACCATAACGGCATCGAACGTGAGGTCTAAGATGATTTTTACGGTGTCCTGGAAGGCGGCTTCGGATTCCCCGGGAAACCCCGCTATCACCGTGGTGAATAATTTTGTTTTCGGGCTCGCACGGCGGATCGCGCGGATGCAGCTTTTGAAATCCGCGGCCCGATAGGGGCGGTTCATCCAGCGCAAGACCTGGTCGTTGCCGGATTGCAGTTGGGACCGCAGTCCCCAGAACCTGCCGGTGGCCAAGAGCGGCAGCAGCCGGGGCAGCATGCGGATCAGCCCCCAAGGGTTGAACTGCCAGACTTCTATTTTGAAATCACCCGGGATACGGAGCAGTTTCTCGAGCAGCTCGATGAGGTCGGTCTGGATATCCAGGCCATAGCTCCCGTTGTCATCCGCGATGAGCCGGATATTGCGATAGCCGGCGCGGAGGCCTTGGCGGGCTTCTTGGACTATGGTGGCGATGGGGCGGCTGCGCAGGGGGCCCACGGCGTTTTTTATGGCGCAGAAACTGCAGCGATGCCGGCAGCCGGTGGCCGTCATTATCACGAATGAGTCTTCCGTCACGTAATGGAATTCCTTGCGTACCGGAGCGGCCGATCTCCGGACCCGGCCCGGGGGGTCTTTAAAAACGGCCTCCATGCCGGCAAAGGTCCGGGGGTCTATGATGGGGCCCTGAAACACTTGGGCGAGCCGGGCGGGAGCGATCTTGGGCAGACAGCCGCTCACCACTAGACGGGCGCCGGGTTTTAGCCGTTTCGTTATGTCCTGTATGTTCCGGAGGCTTAATTCTTCGCAGTCTTTACGGGTAGCGCAAGTCAGGTGGACTACGCAATCAGCTTCTTCCAACCGGCGCGCCGGGACCCAGCCATGGGATGTGAAGTGGGAGCGGAATACTTCATGCGCCGCCCTGTTCACCAGGCAAGTCTCGGAGAGTATGTGGAACCTGCCCGGGGCGGACTTTTTATCCGCCATGAGCGTGGGGGCCGGGAGCGGCGCTGCGGATGTCGAATCGGAATCGCCATTTCTCGGGTTTTTTATCCGGCCATAATTTGAAGTCCAATATGGAATCGTCAGGCAAGGATAGGGGCTGTAGGCAAGGCAGGAATATCTGCCCCCAATGGGAAGCCGGCGCCGCGGGATGATTGGAAAAAGCGTTTTTTTCGTCTAAGATCACTTTGAAGTACGCGCATACCCCGCTTAGCCGGGAGCCTTTTTTAAGCCTGAATACGGCAGTTATCCTTTCCGGGATGCTTTTGGCTTTCCAAAGGTCCACGGTATGGGCCGACTGGGGCGGACATAAGAAAGACCCGCTGTCCTGGAGTCTTATTATCTGGGGGGATATCCAATCCGATATTTTTTGAGTGAAATGGGTCTTGCCGAGATTGCTGAAGGACAGCCCATAGTGCTTCCGAGACCAGAATAAGAGGGCTTTTTCTGATTCGGTGGAGTAGTTGATGGGGACGAGATAGAGGGCGATCCGGGAGGGGATGATGGCGCCGGATTTCCTCAGGAAGTGGTCGCGGATATGCGCTACTTTGGAGACCAGGTCTTCATCCCACAGGAAATTCCCGATCTGTTCGTGCAGCAGCACGTCTATCTTCTCTTTTGGCCGGAACGCGAATATGTCGGTTTTTGAGAATATGCAGACATCGTCCAAGGCGTTGAGCCGGGCCGCGGACATGGCGTCATGCAGGATATCCGCATTATCCACGGCATAGAGCCGCTTGCAGCCTTTTTTTGCGGCGAAAAAGGCCAATATGCCCGTGCCGCAGCCCATATCCAATACGACATCGGTCTTTTTGACGCGTTTTTCGATCGCTTTCTTATAGTTTAAGGTCCGGCCGCGGTCATTGATCAGCGCCTGATGCATGGCGGCCGACGCCCAGGGATCGGCCTGGTCCAGGTGCGGGGAGGGCGGGCGCGTGACGGGCATGCGTCTCGTTGTAGCATTATGACGGACGTCTTTGCAAAAGTGATAGAATGCTGCCCGGCGAGAGGCTGGGGGGATGATGCGGAAACTGTGGTGGACGGCGCTGGGGATCGCGTTTTGGGCGGGGCCGGCTCAGGCGGCCGAACGCCTGAATGTGGTTTTTTTGGATATCTGCTCCACGCGCGCCGATCATTTCGGCAGTTACGGCTATCCGCGCGATACCACCCCGCAGATGGATGCCATCGCCAAGGGCGGGACTCTTTTTGAGAATGCCCTTTCCGAAGGCTCTTGGTGCCTGCCCAGCTATGCCAGCCTATTTACCGGGCATGTCCCGGAGGTGCACGGTCAGTATACGAGCCTGCCCGCCCGGGAGCTGCCGGATTTCGAATCCACCTTGGCGGCGGAACTCAAGGGGGCCGGGTATAAGACCGCGCTGTTCAGCGGAGGGGTATATCTATTGCCCGAGTGGGGGTTGACCCGCGGATTTGACGACTACACGAACATTTTTTCCACCTCCGCGTCCAACCGCAT
>JBAZVY010000152.1:4577-6359 GCA_041660645.1 Elusimicrobiota bacterium
GCCCCGTTCCAGGATAATTTCGGCCGCATCCTGGATTGGATGAAAAAGGAGCAGGGGCAGCCATTTTTCCTGTTCGCGGCCATAGACGACCTGCATGTGCCCTATCATTCCGACGACCCGGATAAATACGATCCGGGATATGAAGGGGTGGCGCGCGACACGGATGTTTATTCCGTGCCTTTCGCGCGGGCATATAACGGCGAGGCCAGCGGCTACCCGGAGCGGTTCAAAGCCAAGGCCGCGGAGTTCAAGCGCGACCCTAAGCATCTCCGGCATTTCGTGGCGCGCTATGATGCGGCCCTGAATCAGGTCGATCGCCGGGTCGGCGAGTTCGTGGAGCAGCTTAAACGGCTGGGCCTGGACCAGAATACCGTGCTCATCATCTCCGCGGATCATGGCGAGACCTTGGGCGAGCACGGATTATTGAATCATACCCAAGGACTATATGAGCCGGTGCTGCGCGTCCCGCTCATCATACGGCATCCGGGGCTCCCGGAGTCGGCCGGGCGGCGGGTGGATAAACAGGTGCAGCGCATAGACCTCATGCCCACCATCCTGGATATCGCCGGAGCCTCCTATGCGCATCTGGAACTGCAGGGCCGAAGTTTTGTCCCCTTATTAAAGGACCCCGCGGCTCCCTGGCGCGAGTATGCTTTCGCGCGGAGCAAGCGCAACTTGGCCCGATTCACGGATATGAATTTGGATGAGCGCATAGTGCGTACCCGCTGTTGGAAGCTCCATCATTACCTCTACAAGAGCGCTTACGAGCTATACGACATCTGCTCCGACCCATTGGAGCAAGCGGACCTGGCGGCTAAACGTCCGGACATGGTATCGGCCTTGTCTTTCCAGCTGTTGCGCAACATGGAGATATCTCGTCCGCACCAGCCCGGGCTGCCCTCCGGGCAGAGCCCGAACGAGGGCTTCAAAGTCGTACCGCCTAAAGATTGAGATATCTTTTATCCGCATGGGCGTTGATGTCGGTCTGCGGCCCGATCCCGGCTGCGGGGGCCGGCTCTGTGGCCGCGCCGGAACTTAATGTCGTTCTTGTGGTGGTGGATGCTTTGCGGCCGGATCATCTGGGCTGTTATGGCTATGGGCGGACCACCAGCCCCAACTTGGACGCGGTGGCGCGAGACGGCGTTGTTTTCCAGACCGCCATAGCCCAGTCCAACTGGACGCTGCCGGCCTTGGCTTCCCTTATGACCTCCCGGTATCCTTCAGAGCATGGCGCCATCCGTCCGCCCGCAGCCAGCGGCTGGGCCAAGAGATTGGAGCGCGGCGAGTTCCAGCCCGATCCTGAAGGCAGATTGAGCGCCGGACAGCTGACTTTGGCCGAGCATCTGCGGCGCCAGGGGTGGCAGACCGCGGGCATAGTCAGCGGCGGGATTTGCCGTTCCGCATTCGGATTCGGCCAGGGCTTCTCGGAATTCATAGACGAGGGCAGCAATCTTGAGGTGCTCAATCGATGGATCCTGCCTTGGCTGCGGGCCCATCGTCAGCGCAGGTTCTTCTTATACATACATGCCGGGGATGTACATGCCCCGTATGACGCGGGCCCGGACTTCAGCCGGCTTTGGGATCCTGGATATAACGGGCCCATGGACGGCAGCCGGGAGGCGCTCCGCTGCATCCGGGACCGGGAGGTCCGGGCCACCCGTAGGGATATCCGGCACTTGGCTGCGCTTTATGACGCGGAGATCGCATATACGGACGCCCACTTGGGAGAGATATTCGTGGCGCTCAAGCGCCAGGGATTATGGGATCGAACGATAGTCCTGA
>JBAZVY010000153.1:0-6240 GCA_041660645.1 Elusimicrobiota bacterium
CCCAGCTTCAGCGGAGTTCAGCTGTCCAGCAGCCCATCCGGAGAGTGGGGGGACATAAGCGCGGTATTGTCCACTAATGCCGCCAGCCTGCGCATAACCGTCCAAGACCCGGACGCGGGACTGGAGATCTCCACCGGCTATCCCACGGGGTTGGTCGGTCAATGGCATTTCGAAGAAGGCATAGGCACGGCGACAGTGGATGCCTCCACCATGTCGATGACCGGCAAACTCATCGCCAATCCCGCCTGGACCGCCGGCCGGCAAGGCAACGCCCTGAGCTTCAACGCTGGAAGCGGCGTGCTCTTCCCGGCCACGCCTATAAACGGCCTAGGCAATTGGACCATGGCGGCCTGGATAAAGCCTGCGGTTCTGCCCCAACAGAGCGTAGCCGTGAGCAACGGCTCAGGAAGCACCGGATACGCGTTCGGGGTGGGCGACGGTGCCGGAGCCTCCGGATACCGGCTGCAAGCCCTAGCCTACGGCACGGGCTTCATCGAGACTGGATACACCTTCCCTGCCGCTAACCAATGGTACCACGTGGCCATGGTCCGATCCGGCACCACCATAAGCTTCTATGTCAACGGCGTGCAGACCTCCAGCACATCCAACACCACGACGCCGGGCGCAGCTACCATGTTCACGCTCGGCTTCATCTCCAACAATGCTGCATATAAATTCAATGGTGCCGTGGATGAACTCCGGCTGTACAACCTCGCCCGCTCCTCGGTCCAGGTCCTGGCCGATTACCAGTCCGACACGTTGGCCGCGCACAACCGCTCCAAGGCCTATAACGTACTATACTCGACCACCGCCGGCTACACCTGGAACTACGTTTCCACAGCCAGCATCTCCCTGACCGGGACCAACGCGAGCCAGACGGCCCAGACCCTGCAGGCGGACAACATCCGGCTGGCGCAGTCCACCGTCGCGCTGACCAACCAAGTGGCTTTCACGGCTTCCGACATGGCCGGCAACATATCCACTGCCGTGTACTCGGTCATAGTGGATACCACCCTGCCGCCCACATTGATAGCCCCGGCCAATACGACAGCGGTGAGCACCGCCATGCCGGCCCTGGCCTGGAGCACGAACACCTCCGGCAACCACCGTCTGCAATTGGCCACGGATACGGCCTTCGCATCGGTGATCGCGGATTCCGTGACCGCCAACAGCTTCTATATATCCACCAACAGCCTGGCCCATGCTTCCACCTATTACTGGCGCGTGCGCTGGAACGGCAGCGTCGTCCCCAGTTGGTCCGCCACCTTCAGCTTCGTGGTGGACCTGGCCTCGCCCACTTTCAGCGGATTGCAGCTTTCCAGCTCGCCCTCCGGCCAATGGGGCAGTCTAGCCGCTACGATGTCCACCACCGTGGTCAGCCTGCGCATAAGCGTACAGGACCCGGACGCGGGCCTAGACGTGTCCACCGGCCTGCCTGCGGGGTTGGTCGGCCAGTGGCATTTCGAGGAAGGCATCGTCACCATGACCCTGGATGCCTCGACCATAGGCGCAAACGGCGCATTGTTCAACAGCCCCACCTGGACCCCGGGCAAGCTGGGCAATGCCTTGAGCTTCAACGGCAGCGACACCTATGTCAAGGTGCTCAACACCCCCAACTTCCTCACCAATCTGACCGCAGAAGTCTGGATAAATCCCACAGTGTCCGGAAATTCCGCATATCGCACTATCCTGGCCAAACGCGATGGCGGCTCGGTCACCAATTACGAACTATTCCTTGGCAATGACGCGGGAGCCAACCAAGGCCGCCTCTCGTTATACGCCAATCTAGTGCAATATAACAGTCCCTACATACCTGTCGTAGGCCAATGGACGCATGTAGCCGTCACCGTAAAGAACGGCAATCAACTCACCATGTATGCCAACGGCCTGCCGGTGTATTCCGCCACGATGGGATCAGCGCTCGTGGCCACGACCGGGAATCTCGCCATCGGCAGGCCCGGAGATAATGGCGGAGGCCAATACTTCCAAGGCGCCATAGACGAGGTGCGGCTGTTCAACGTGACCCGCTCCTCGGTCCAGGTCCTGGCCGACTACCAGTCCGACACCCTAGCCGCGCACAGCCGGTCCAAGGCCTACAGCGTGATGTATTCGACCACCGCCGGCTACACCTGGAACTACGTATCCACCAACAGCATCTCCCTGACCGGGGCCAACTCGGACCGGACGGCCCAGACCCTGGAAGCGGACAACATCCCGCTGGCGATCTCGACCTACGCTTCCACCAACCTGGTCGCATTCATGGCCTCGGACATGGCCGGCAATGTATCCACGGCCGGGCCCTTTGCCGTGCTCGTCAAGGTCTTCTCCGAAGTGCCGGGCTGCGGCCAGGTCAAGAACGTCAAATACGACGGAACCGGCGACTTCGCCCGCATCCAGCCCGCCCTGGATTCCCTGACCAAGCCTCGCCCGACCACGACCTGTATCGTGGTGCGCGACACCCAGACCTACAGCGAGCAGGTCACGGTACAAGGCTTCACCTTCTCCTACGCCACCGACACCATACGCATAATGTCCGATCCCAGCTTCATCAGCTCGGCGCCCGTGGTGAATCCTCCGGCCGCATCCACGGCCGCGTTCCAGGTCGCCAACTCCAGCGTGAGCCTGGAACATATCACGGTCATCACCACCAACACCGTAGCCTACGGCGTGCTGGCCTCCTCGGCCCTGGTCCGCATATCCAGCGTGAACGTAGACTCGGGCGGCAAGATCTGGACCGCGGGCATAAGCCTCTCGACCTGGAACTACCTCTCCTATTCCAGCATCACGGTGCAGAATGCCGACGCCATACGGCTCGTAGGCAGTTCCGGGACCACGGTGGCCTTCAGTTCCGCCCAGTCGGCCGGCTCGGCTTACTCCGCGCTCTCGTTAGTCGGCGCCTCGTCCAACACCTTCTCCGTGTTCTTCGCCAGCAGCACTTCCGGAAGCGGCGTCACGTTGAGTTCCGGGTCCAATTACAACGCCCTGGCCAACAGCACCATGACCAGCAGCAGTTCCAGCGCCCTATACATAGTCAATTCCTCATCCAACTCCATCAGCCAGGGCTATATCTACAGCGCCTCCGGGCGCGGCGCCTTCATCTTCAATTCCAGCAAGAACCTGATAACCGGCAGCGCCATGATCAGCAACGACAACAGCGGCAACTACGCGGGATTAAGCCTCAGCAGCGCCTGGTCCAATGCCATCAGCGGGAGCTTCATGCAAGGCCGGTCGGGAGACGGCGCGTATATCTACAATTCCAGCTATAACGTCATAAGCAACAGCACCATGACCAACGTGAGCAGCGGGAACTACACGGGATTGCACCTGGACAACGCCCGCGCCAACAGCATAAGCGCAAGCTTCATGTATTCCGAGAAGGCCGAAGGTCTTCTCATATACAATTCCAGTTCCAACACCATAACCGCCAGCACCATGGTCGGCGCCAACTATGCCAACTGCCTGGGAGCCTGCCAGGGCGTCTTATTCACCCTAGCCTCGTCCAACACCATCTCCAACAGCTTCATATTCGGGCCCCAATACTACGGCGTGACCATCGATGCTTCCAGCGCCACCACCATAAACAACAGCACCATAACCGCCAACATCACCGCTCTGGTCATCACCAAATCATCCGCCAGCACGGTCAGCGGCTCCTATCTCCAAGCTCCGAGCTATGCTATCGACATCCAAGGCTCCACCGACACCATACTTAGATCCAACATCATCATCTCGACCGCGGACGTAGGCGGCACCAGCATGGGCGTGGCCCTGCGCGCCAACAGCCAAAACCTGGACATGTCGTATAACACGGTCCAAGCCGCACCCTTGGGCTGGGGCATATGGCTGGGCTCCGGGAACTCCGGACGGATACTGATCGCCACCAACACCATCCGAGCGGGCGCCCGCTACGGCCTCTACATCAACAATCAGGCCTCCGGAGCCCAGGTCTGGGTCACTTCCAACACGATATCCGTCACGACCGCCACCATCGGGGACACTTACGGCCTATACCTTTCCGGCCTCACCTCCGGCGCCACGATCTACAACAACGGCATCTACTACCGCTTGCCCGGCGACATCAGCCCCCGCACCGCTTACGGCCTCTATGCCACGGGCAGCTCGGGCATAAACTTCCACCACAACCGCATAAACAACCCGGGCATGATCACCGGCGGCAGCGCGGTGGGCGCCTACTTCACGGGCAACAGCACGAGCATCGACTTCGACTTCAACGACGTAAATTCCACGGGCACGGGCCTGACCAACGCCTACCTGCTGCAACTGGCCGGGTCCACGGTATCGGCCAAGAACAACATCTTCCTATCGTCTTGGACCGTATCCGGCACGGCCGCGGGCCTGAGCCTGGACGCGGGCTCGGGCATAGATTCGGACTATAACGACTGGTTCACCTCCAACACCTTGAACACCGCGGCCTGGGGCGCCCGGACCTACGCCACGATCGGGGCCTGGCAGGCCACGGGCAAGGACCTCAACTCCATAGCCGCCAACCCCTTGTGGTACAACGTATCCGCCAACACCGAGGATTTCCATCCGCGCTCCACCCAGGGCCGCTGGCATGACGGCGCCTTCGACAACGACGGCTATTCCTCCCTTACCATAGACGCCGCGGACACGCAGGAGCCTTACGCCAACGAGACCGCGCCCAACGGCAGCCGGGCCAACCAAGGCTCTTACGGCAACACGGACCAGGCCTCCCGCTCCATCGGCGCGGCCGTCTATTGCGCGGTGCAGCGCAACGTACACAAGACCAACGGGCCCTATTTCGCCATACAATCCGCCGTGGACTCCCTGCCCAAGAACCTGCCCGGACCGGCCTGCGTCATCATCAAAGACAACGCCGTATATGCCGAACAGGCCACGGTCCAAGGCTTCACCAACAACGGCTCCTCCATCACCATAATGCTCGAACCCATACTTTCCGCGCGCCCGACCGTGGCTCCGCCGGCCGGCTCGACTGCGGCTTTCCTGATCATGCAGACCAGCGTCAACATCTTCAACATCGACATCCGCCCCACGGTCAACGTGGCTTACGGCGTACGGGTCTCATCCCAATTGGTAAGCATATCCAGCGTGAACGTAGACGCGGGGGGGCACATCGGGACCGCAGGCGTGAGTCTCTCCACCTGGAACTACCTGTCTTATTCCAGCATCACGGTCAGCGCTTCCAACGCCCTGGAACTCATCGGCAGCTCCGGGACCACGGTGGCCTTCAGTTCCGCCGTGACCCAGACCGGCACGTATAGCGCGCTTTACCTCAACGGCGCGTCATCCAACACCTTTACCGTATTCTTCGCCAGCAACGCCGGCGGCCGCGGCGTGATCCTGAGCACAGGTTCCGACTACAACACATTCGACCAAAGCCTGCTGGTCAGCAGCTACACCCAAAGGACCCTGTATATATACAACTCATCCTTCAACACGATCCGGCGCAGCTTTATATATCAATTAAACGCGGAGGACTGGGCGGCCATAGGGCTGAGCGGAGCCGGCCACAACACCATAGACCAAAGCACCGTGACCGGCGGCCGGGGCGTCGAACTCTATCAATCCTCCTCCAACACCATCAGCGGAAGCTTCCTCTCGGCGCCATACTGGGAGGCCGTTGATCTCAACGATTCCAGCTCCAACACCATAACCGCCAGCGTCCTGCTCAGCAGCCGGACCGCCCTCTATCTGGAATACGGCTCATGCCACAACCGCATCACCGGCAGTTTGATGTCCAGCGCCTGGGGCGCCGGAGCCGTCTTCTTCCAGGACTCGGATTCCAACACCGTGTCCGGAAGCACCATGACCGGCGCCACATTCGGCTTGAACGTCGTATCCGCCGCATCCAGCACCATAAGCGGAAGCTTCATGTACGCGGCCGCGGGCTACGGCGCCCGGTTCGGCAATTCCAACTACAATTCCATCAGCGACAGCACCATGACCGGCAACGGCAGCGTCAGCGGCTCCGCCGGCGGCTTGCGCTTCAACAATTCCGATTCCAACTCCATCATCCGCAGCTTTATGACCGGCCCCTCCGCGGACGGCTTATATTCCTACCCCGGCAGTTCCAACGCCATAAGCAACAGCACCATGACCGGCCAATCCACCGGCATCTATGCCCGGCAGTCCTCATCCAACACCTTCGACGGCAGCTTCATGTCCGCCTGGAACTCCGGAGAGGGCGCCTACTTCTGGGATCATTCCGACCACAACGCCATAAAAAACAGCACCCTG
>JBAZVY010000154.1:0-6236 GCA_041660645.1 Elusimicrobiota bacterium
AGCTCCAGCTGGAAAGGATTATGCCCGCTACGGTTATGTGCCCCCCCGCGTCCACGTTCACGCTGGATATGCTGATCAGGGCCGAGGAAGCCTGCACGCCGTAGCTTACGTTGCCGGTGGGCTTGACGTCTATGTTGAACACGTTGACGCTGGCCTGCCGGATCACGAAGCCGGCGGCGCCGCCAGCCGGCGCCACGGTCGGATGCGCGGTCAGGATAGGATCGAGCATGATGGTGATCGATGAATTGTCGTTGGTGAAGCCCTCCACCGTCACGGTCTCGGGGTAAACGGCGCTGTCTTTTATGATCACGCAGGCCGGGCCGGTCAGGGTCTTGGGCAAGTCGTCCACGGCGGACTGGATGGTGAAGAATGGGCCGTTGGTCTTGTGCACGTCGCGCTGGGCCGCGCAGTAGGCGCTGCCTGCGCCCGTGACCGAGGAAAGGACTACGCTCATGGCCGTGGGTATATTGTTCCCGTTGAGGGCGCGGACCGCCAGATAATAAGTGGCGTATTGAGCCAGGCCCGTGAAAGTGGTGGTGTTGGCAGTCAGCGTAAGCGTGGTGGTGGACCCGCCCGCGGTCCAGATCATGGCCTGGAAGGCAGTGCCGGCCGGATTCTGGTTGGCGGCCCAGGCCACGGTTATCGATGAGAGGTAGACTTTGGTGAGGGCGAAACTGGTGGGCATGGCGGCCAAGGTGTAGGTGGTTATGTATACCGAAGTGGAAACTCCGATAGCGTTGAAGGCCGCAACCCTGCGGGTGTAGGCGGTGTTGGTGGATAGGCCGGTCATGGCCCAACTGAATGCGTCCGCGGCCAGGTCGCCGGATAGGTTCGCGCTCGAAACCGATAATACACGGTAGCCGGCCGCTCCGGAGACCGCGTTCCAAGCCCATACTATGGACCCGGTGCTGGCCGCGGTCCCGGACACGCTGGCCGGCATGGGGGTGTCCCATGCGGTCGCCCTGCCGTTTAGCCACACGGTGTTGGCGCTGATAGCGCTTCCGGTGCAGTCGACCGTATATATGCCGCGTCCGGCATTGCCGGTAACGCTATTGCCGGTCATGGTATTGCCGGAATCTAAATACTCCACCAGCCCGTCGGTCGCTCCGCCGGTGACCGTGTTCCCGGATACTGTGGATTGATCGGCGCCGTTGCGCAGATAGATGCCGTAACTGCCGTTGCCATCCACTATGTTGTTCAATATCCGGGTGCCGGTGGAGTTGGACACCTCTATGCCTTGCTGGGCATTGCCGCGGGCGGTGTTCCCGTCGAGTACCACGTCTTGGACGAACGCGACTCCGGTATTGGCGCCCGGGACTCCGCCTTGGTAGCCTTCGCCGTTGTTGTTGAGCAGGCTGCAGGCGGTTATCAGTACGTTGCTCACGGTCTGGCCGGCATTGGGTTCGATGTCTATGCCCGCTTCCGGAAGCGTGCCTATGGTGTTGGAGAAAGTGGAATTCCTGACTACCATGTTGCTGACGCTGACTATGGACATGCCTTGGCGGCGGTTGTGGTCGGATAGCACGTTCTGGAGGGTGATGCCCGTGGGAGTGGAGCCGCCCACGTAGAAGCCGTCGCCCCAGCATTCCTTGGCGGTGACGCCGTCGATCAGGATGTTGTGGGATTGGATGATGTTGACGCCCATCCCCCATTCGCCGGTGACGCCCGTGTGGGCGCTGCGGTCGCCTTCTATGGCGCCGCCCTGGATGGTCACGCTGCTGATATTGGAGAGATGCAGGATGGCGTAGCTGGCTGACGCATTCGGGATGGCCTTGAGCGTAGCCCCGGCGGAAAGGCTGATGGTTATGCTGCTTTTGAGCAATAAACCATAGGATCCGCTGTTGGCTATGGCATTGATCATGTAGGTGCCGTCGGGGATGATCAAGGTCCCCCAGGCAGGCAAGGCGTTGATCGCGGCCTGGATGGCGGCCGTGTCGTCCGTGGTTCCGTCGCCCGCGGCGCCGTAATCCCTCACGTTGTAGGAGGCGCGCGTGATCGTGGAAAGGACCACGCTCATGGCCGTGGGTATTCCAGCGCCGTTGAGGGCGCGGACCGCCAGGTAATAAGTGGCGTATTGATTCAGGCCCGTGAAGGCGGTCGTGTTCGCGGTCAGCGTGAGGCTCGTGGTGGAGCCGCCCGCGGTCCAGATCATGGCCTGGAAGGCAGTGCCGGCCGGATTCTGGTTGGCGGCCCAGGACACGGCTATGGAAGAGAAGTAGACCGCGGTCAGGGCGAAGCTGGTCGGCGCCGCGGCCAGGGTATAGGTGGTCACGGCCACTGACGTGGACACGTCGGTAGCGTTGAAGGCCACGATCCTACGGGTGTATGCGGTGTTGGTGGAGAGCCCGGTCTCGGCCCAGGCCGCGGCCGAGCCGGCCAGGTCGCCGGAGAGGTCGGCGCTAGAGACCGAGACCACGCGTATGCCGTCTGCGCCCGTGACGCTGTCCCAACTCCAGACTATGGAACCGGTGCTCGCGGCGGCGCCGACTACGTTGGCCGGCTGGGATAGGGCGGAGTTGGAAACCGTGACGTTTATCGCGGTGGAAGTAGAGGAATTGCCGGTCATGTCTCGGGCCACGGCGGTGAGGACGTGCGCGCCGTTGGACGCTAAGGTCGTGTTCCAGGATATGGAATAGGGCGTGGCCGTGTCTTGCGTCCCGAGATCCGCGCCATCGAGCTTGAACTGCACTCCGGCCATGTCCATGTTGTCGGAAGCGGTCGCGGATATCGTGACCGTTCCGGATAGCGTGGCGCCTTCGGCCGGCGCGGTCATGGATACGCTGGGTGAGGATGGGTCGACCTCGAATGAATGTATGTCCAATCCCATGGCTGCCCGCCAGGCCGTCAATGAATCGTAGCCGTATGATGCGGAACCGCCCGGATAGGCGACCGTTATGAAGCGGGTGGCGTCGTGGTATGGATTGGAATAGTAATTGTAGTCGAAAGCGCCTGGGGAATAAGGCAGGGCGGCGTCCGAATTGTCCAATAGGTATACCATGGTCTGTCCGCTTTTTCCCGGATAGAATCTGTTGTAATTTATAGTGTGCTGCCCATAGTAACCAGAAGCGGGATGTTGCTCTATGTGGATATAGCGCCCGCCGGCTCCTTGGGCGCAGTCCGATAGCGTGTTGCTGCTGAAGGTGTTGCGGTAGTCGTCGTACTGCATGAAGAAGCAGGAGCTGTTCACGTGGGATATGGTGTTGCTGGTAACGATCATGTCGTGGCTGGCGAAGTCCAGATATATGCCGTGGGCCTGTTTCCAAGACCCTGGATCGCCGTCGAGATTCCCGACTACGTTGGTTATGGTGTTCTTGCGGATCGTGCTGCCGAGCGTCATCTCGGTATGGTTCCAGTTAAAGGTGTAGATCGCGCCGCCATCGGCTAACTTCAACATCGAATTGTTTATTGTATTGTTCTCTATGAGATTGTATCTGCCGTCGCCGCGGATGCCGTTGTAGCCCGTGCTGTCTACGGCATTGCCTCGCACGATATTAGAGTATCCGCCGGCTAAGTGGATGCCGGTCATGCCGTCGCCGCCGCTGTAGCCGTAGCCCGGCGCCAGGCCTATATTGCTGACCGAGTTGTTCGAGATCACGGAATCGTGCGTATTCGCGAAAGTGATGCCCCGGCCGTTTATGTCCTGCAAGGTGTTGCCGTCCACGGTGCAGCTTGCGGAAGTCCCGGAGAACTGGATGCCGTTCAGCAAGCTGCTTGAGATCGTGTTGGATGCGAGCTGGACATTGCTGGCCGAGCCGGTGAATCGCAGCGCCGTGGCCGCTTGGTATCGGAATTCCAGGTCTTGTACCGTGATATAGTTCTGGGAGCTGTTGACTCCATAATCCACCGTGCTGGCATATACGCTCAGGGTGTCGGGATCCACGCTTGCCGGGGCCCAGAAATATACGAGCTTGGTCGCGGGATCGCAATACCACTCGCCCGGAGCGTCCAACTCAGAGAGGAGGTTGTCCAGATAGAAGCCCCAGCCGGCCGCCATGGCGTAGTCGGGCGCGCTTGCGAAGTTTATGTTGGCGCCGTCGTAGCCGGCCACGGCGCGGGTTTCAAAAGTAAAATCGCTGCTCCGCATCCGGACGTTGGCTCCGTTCCAATAGCCGGAAGCCTGATTTATCGCCACGGCCGTTATGGTGGTCAATCCCACGGCAGTGGCCACGGGCAGGAACCCGGAATCGGGGTAGCGGGCCAGAGTCATCTGCACGCCGTTGGCGAATAGGTTCTTCACTATGCCGGATGATTGGGCCACATAGAACGAGCCGGAGGGAGTCCACCCGGTAAGTCGCCCGGCGCCGGAGATTATGGGCTTGGCGCCGGAGTTGTAAGCGCCCAGAGTGAGGCCGGATTGATTTATGTTTATCTGCCCTAGGAATTCATCGCCGCTTCGGAATAATACCTGGTCTCCGGACGTAAATGTCGTCGCGTTGACCTTGGCGATGGTATTCCAGGGGCTGGCTGTGGATAGGCCGTCGTTGGTATCGTTGCCTGCGGAGGAAACGTAGTAAGATGCCCCGAATGCGTGCGGTGAGGACAATAGGACGCAGCCTAATGCCCATAGGCATCGGCGCAGCCGGGGTCTCGCCATATATGTTTATTATTGCGCGAGACAATCCTTAATTTGTTGCTGGAAAGTAAATATTCGGTAAAGACGGGCGCGGCGCTGCAGGGCGCGGGGTCAGGAAAAAACTCGGAGAGGGAGGGATTCGAACCCTCGATACCCCTTTGCAAGGATATAACGGTTTAGCAAACCGCCGCCTTCAGCCGCTCGGCCACCTCTCCTTCAATCGTACTGGGTCGGTGGCCTAGGCCATGCCGCTGCCTTACTGGACTGGCGCGGCCACCTCTCCCAAAATCAAAGTACTACGAGGAAATCGTAACTTTTTACGATGCCCGGTTACAACCATGCATCGCCCGGCTCAGGCGGTCGCGGCCTGTTGGGCGGACGGACGCAGCGCGGCCGTGACCTGATGACCGCAGATGTCGAGGTCCTTGCTGGCCGCGGCTTTATCCATGGCCCGGTCATGGAGCTCCACGGCCAGGAGTTCGGCCGTGATGTAGCCCCGGTGTTCGGAGATGGTCCGCAGCAGCTTGGCGCTCTTGGTCGCGAGGCTTAATTCCACGCGTTGGGTGACTTCCAAGCCCGCGTCCTTGCGCAGTACCTGGAGGTTGCGGACCAGGTCGCGGGATAGGCCTTCCAACTCCAGGGCTTCATCGATGACCGTATCCAGGGCTATCGTGAGTTCCCCCTCTTCGGCCACTTGCAGGCCCGGCGCCATGCCCCGTTCGCGCGTAAAAGCCGCGGCCGCCACCTCGTTGGCATAGCCGGGCACGCGCACGGGACGGCCAGAGTCGAACTCCGCCACCATAACGGCCATGGCCGGGGCCGGGGCCGAGTCCATCAGTTCCTTGACCTTCTGCATGTCGCCGCGCAGTATGGGCCCGGCGGCGCGCAGGTTGACGGCCAGGCGCGGCACATACAGGGCTTCGGTGTCGGATATGAAGCGGACTTCTTTTATGTTGAGTTCGGATTGGACTATGGCCATATGCTCTTGCAGGGCCGTGACCGCGGTTTCCGGCCCCTTGACCAGGACCGCGCGCAGGGGCTGGCGCACCCGGATGTTGGCTTTTTCGCGCAGGTGCAGGGCCAGGCTGATGGCCTGGCGGGCCAGGGCCGTGCGTTCGAGCAGGGCGGGATCCGACCAGGCTTCGGGGGCCTGCGGCCAGTCCGCATGATGCACGGATTCCGGGGCTTCGGGCCGCAGAGGCCGCACCGCGTTCTGCCAGATCTCCTCGGTGATGAAAGGCACGATGGGGGCCAGCACCTCGACCGTGGTCTGGAGGCAGTGGTGCAGGGCTTGGTAGCAGGCGGCCTTGTCCGCAGCCGCGCCGCTGCGCCAGAAGCGGCGGCGATTGATGCGCACGTACCAGTTGGACACGTCCTCCAGGTACTCGTCGACTTCTCGCACCACGGAATGCGCGGCGTAGTTCTCGTAAGCCTTGGTCGCGGCGGCGAGCATGGACTGGGTCCGGGCCAAGAGCCAGCGGTCGGTGACGTGGCGGGAGCCGGGCGGGACCTCGGCCGTTAGGTCGGGCTTATCCACCAGGGCGTAGGTCACGAAGAATACATAGATGTTCCAGAGGGCGCAGAGCTTGCGGCCCGCGGCCTCGCCCAGGTTGAAGCCGAAGCGCAGGTCCAGGGCCACGGGCTGGCCGCAGTAGAGGTAGCG
>JBAZVY010000155.1:0-6227 GCA_041660645.1 Elusimicrobiota bacterium
CCCAATCCAATTCTTGGGCCAGAAGGGCTGGGGCGGCTGCCCATACGCATAGTGCGGCTAAAATCGAAGCTCTTATGATCATGGTTATTCGCCTCCGAGATTCTGGTCTTGCCCTATTAGTATATGGAAAGAAAGCCGGCGGGGCAGGGGCCTTCTGGGGAAGCGCGGCTTCGGAATAGGGCCGGGGGGAAATGGGCTAAAAGGCCTATATGCGGCCTGGCAAAGGCTATAATATTAGAGCGCAATAAAAGGGAGGAGCATGATAATGAAGATCATTGCAGGCCTGATGATTCCGTTGTTGACGGGGGTTTCCGTATTCGCGGCCACTTCGGACCGCAAAGGCTGTCCGGGAGATTCCCTGTTCACCCGGATGCCCGGCACCCACATAACCGACTGCGTCAGCAGCGATTTCGACTCCCAGCTTTTCCACTGCGCTCCGGGCAAGCCCGCGGTCCGGGAAGGCCGCTATATGATGACCCGCTACCAGGCGGATCCGGGCGCCGCCGCCGCGACCCCGGTGCAGATCATCCGCAACCACCAGTCCGCGGCCCAGGACCTGGGCGGCCGCACGATCTTCGAGGATAAGCGCTATGCCTGCATCCAGCTGGCCAAGGCCGGCAAGGAGATCACCGCGGAGATCGACACCGCCTTCAATCGCGGCTATCTGGTCCGGATAATAGAGAAAGCGGGCATGAAGCAGGAGATCGCGGGCAACACGGATATTTTCCTTAAGAGCATCAAGGACACCGGGCACGTGGCGGTATACGGCATATTGTTCGATACCGGGCTGGCCGTGCTCAAGCCCGGATCCGAATCCGTTTTGGCCGAGATCACCAAACTCCTGCAGCAGGATCAGGGTTTGAACATCCATGTAGTCGGCCATACCGATAATGTCGGGACTATGGCCAATAACATGAAATTGTCCCAGGACCGGGCCACGGCCGTGGTGGAAGCGCTGGTCTCCAAACATGGGATCGCCCGGACGCGCCTTAAGGCCGCCGGCGTCGGCCCCTTGGTGCCGGTCTCCACGAACCGCAACGAGGCCGGGCGGGCCAAGAACCGGCGGGTGGAATTAGTCGAGCAATAAGCCGGGTCCAGCAACGGCCTGTTTTTAGGGCTGGAAGCGGTAGAAGCGGTTGAGGCTTTCTATGTGACCGCGGATGGCGCGGTCTCCGGAGCGCTCGATCTCCGGAGTGATCAGATTGGTTTCGCCTTTGGGATCCTTGGCCAGATCGAAATAATAGGAGGTGAAATTGATCGCGTCGTTTATGTATAAGTAGCGGCCGTTGTCCCGGAGCAATCCGTATACCGGGCCGTAGCTGGATACCACGGGCAGTTCCTGGCGGCGGGCGCGCGCCAGTTCCTCGCGGCTCGAGGCCAAGAGCGTGCGGCCGAGTACTTCTCCGTCGGTCCAGGGCGGCCGGCCCAGCAATTCGTAGAGCGTGGGCGTGATGTCGGTCAAAGATACGGCCCGGTCCAGGTCCCAGGCCAGGCCCGAGCGCAGGCGCCGGGGCGCCCGTATGACCAAGGGCACGCGCAGTATCTCCGGGAAGATGGTGTAGGCATGGCCCCACCGATCGCCTTCTCCGAGCGAGTCGCCATGGTCCGCGGTCAACACGATCACGCTGTCTTCGTAGATGCCGGCCTGCTTGAGTCCGGCCAGGAACCGCCCGAAGCAGGCGTCCATCCGGGCCACGCGGCTGGCGTAGGGCGCATAGAAGCCGGCATAGTCCCGGGCATCCACGGGCTTGCGGCCCTCCCGGTCTATGATGGATACGTGCAGGTCCTGGGGTTGGAGGTAGGCGAATATCGGCGTACGGGCCTGGCCGGCTTGGCGTATTTGGCCGGTCAACTCGTCCAGGGCCGGGCAGAGGTGGAAGCCCACGTCATCGTCGGCCAGCCGGGTCAGGGCCGTGTCCGGCCGGAGCAGGTCTGCGATGATCACGTCCCGGGTCATGAAGCTGCGGTAGCCTTCCTCGCATATGAGCTTTTCCAAGGAGTTCATGGGCGAGAACGGTACGATATACTGTTTGTGCGGGATGCGCCCGCCCGCCCAGATGGACGGTTCGGAGAGCCCGGTGCCCCCGTATGCGGTGAAGGCATTGCGCCAGACCAGGGCCTCGCGGGCGAAGGCATCCAGGGCCGGCGTGAATCCGGCTTTGGGATTGTAGGCGCCGATATAGTCCGGCCGCAAGCTGTCCAAGACGAAGATGAAGATGTGGGGACGCTGCGGCCAGGCTCCGGCCGGCCGGGCCGCCAAAATTATGTCGCGCGGTTCGATCCGGGTCTGGCGCGGGATGTTGGTGTTGGCTTTCAGGAATTGGTGGAAGGCGCCGGGGCCGGTTTGCGCTCGGAGCAGACGCCGGACGGTATGCAGCGACAGTTCGCTCCGGGCTAGCCGGCGTACCGCAGGCGCCACGGCCACGCCGCGCAGCCGCAGCCAGGGGTCGCCCAGGCTTAGCCCCTGTTCGGCGCCCCAAGCCAGCAGGATGCAGGCGCCCACGGCCCAGCGGGTGTCCAGGCGGGGCATCCGGAGGGATAGGCTTTTGCCTAGGCAATACACCAAGGCATAGATCGTCGTCCATGCGGCCAGGACCGCGAGCGCGGCTAGCAGGCGATCCCAATCCACGGTTATGGCTGCGTTCAGCATCCCGGGCACTGCCGCCAGCAGGGCCAAGCCGGCGAACCGGCCTAAAGGGAAAGACGCGAGCGGCCGCCAGGGCGCGGCCAGCGGTTCGAGCATGAAGCCGAGCGCGTCGTCCACCGGTGCGTCCATTGGCCGCAGATCGCGAGCTTGCCCGAACCACGCGGCCGAGAACGCGGCCGCGGCCACGGCCGCGTACAGCCAGGCGGCCGGACCGGAGAAGGCGATGGCGTCGAACACCCTCGCGGCCAGCAGCCAGGTCAGGAATATCCAGATGGAGACGAGGATAAGAGCGGCCTCGTTGCGGGCGGCTCGGGCCGGATTCCGGCCGGCTGCGGTGCTGATCAAGTCCAGGCCGACCGGCAGGCATAAGAACAAGGCCGCATGGGACAGCAGGCTCCAGCCTAAGGCCAGGGCCGCGGCCGTAGCTGGGGTCCCGCCCGAGCGCAAAAGATGCCAGAAAGAGAACGTCGTGAATACGGCCGCGGCGGAAATCAGGGCTGCGGGCAGGCGCCAGCGCCGGCCGATAAGGTCCGGCTCCGTCCAGGCCAAGCGCTTCGGGCGCTGGCGGTGGCGCAATAGCTCCCAGAGCAGGACCGGGACCCAGCAGAGCAGGCTCGCGGCCAGGCTGGTCCCGTCGTTGCGCATCCGTCCGGACATGAGCAGCCAGGTGATGGGACCGCCGCAGAGCAGGGATACGATCGCGAATAGGCTGCGGCCGGAGCGCAAAGCCCATACGGCCGGACCCAGCGCCAAAAGCAGGAATGCGGCATGGGCCTTCAAAAAGGCGTCTACCCAGGCCGGATAGATATGGGCTTTCATGAAATTGTCCCAGGCCAGCGGCACCTGGCAGAGCAGGCAGTAGAGGGAGGTGGCGGCGCTGAAGGCCCAGAGCAGGCCGCGGGCGGCCGCGCTCATGGCGCTGGCCTCTTCAAGTCCGAGATCATCTGCCGGGCTTCCGAGTCCTCGGGCGATATGGCGGATAGGGTGGTATAGGCGCGCAGGGCGCAGTCGCGGTCTTCGGCGTCTCGGCAGAGGCGGCCGAGCAGACGATATACGTCGGCGTAGGAGGGCGCGATCGCCGCCGCGGTCCGGAGCATGCTTATGGCTTTGGTCCGGTCGCCCAGGCGGTTGGCCATGCCCGCACCGGCCAACAACGCGTCCGTATTGTGAGGTGAGTTGCGTAATATGGCGTCAACCATGGCCTGGGCGCGTTTTAAGTCGCCTTCCGCCGCGGTGATCCGGGCCAGGCCTAAGAGCGCATCGCTGTAGCCGGGCGTGCCGGAGACTATGTCTCGGTAGAGGGCCTGGGCCTCGGCGTTTCGGCCGGAATGCTCCAAGGCCAGCGCCATATACAGCATGAGATCCGGATTGCGGGGTTCCGCGGCCAGGCAGCGGCGGTGCGCATCCAGGGCCTGGGCTGGGTCCCCCAGTTTTTCGTAAGCCCGGCCCAGTTGGGGGCAGGCGTCCGCGGGCGTAGGGGCGACGTCCCAGAAGCGTTCCCAGGCCGCGGTTTCCGAGCGCGGGTCGTGGAGCTGTCCGTAGCTCAGGGCTTGGGCGCGGATGTATATGGGATTGTCCGGATCGCTGCGCAGCAGACGATATATGGCTTGGAGGCCGCGGCGGGGGGAATTGTCCTTGCCGGCTTCCAAGTATTCGGCCCAGAGGCGCTTGGCCTGGTCCGGGGATAGGCGCGCGGGCCGGTCTCCGGTGGCTTGGCCAGCGGTCCAGATCAGGAGCAGGGCCAGCAGGGCCTGCCCCGCCAGGTTTAGTAGGGTCCGGGGGTCCATCAGAAGCTGCAGCGGGCCTGCAGGCCGAGCGAGTAAGATTGGTCGCGCAGCGTGGTCTGGGTCAAGCGGCCTTGAGCCTTGAGCGAGAGCCCGGCTTTCCGGTACCATTCGGTCTCGGCCAGCCAGGAGTTGCCTTCATAGCGGGCGCGGCTGTCTTGGAGGAAGCCATGCTCATAGCCCAGCAGGGTCCACCAGCCGCGGCCGTGGCCGCGGCGCCAGTAAGCGCCGAGCCAATGGTTGCGCTCGTTCGTGGAGCGATAGCCGTCCACCGCGGCCGTGTATGCGATGAGATTGAAGCGGTAGCTGCCGTAGAAGTCCTTATGTCTAGGCAGCCAGCCCCGGACCTCCGTGTCGAAATCATGGGTGCGGTTGGCGTCGCTGAACAGGGTGTAGCCGTAGCCCGCGGCCAACAGGTATTTTTCCTCGACCAGGCGGCGCCAACGCGCGCCCCACCGGTCCGTGGTGACGTAAGCCAGCCGGCCGTCCGCGGCCGCGCCGAAGAATTCTTGGGGGCCGTGCGCGTAGCGGGCTTGGAAAAGATCGTGGCCTCGCTCCTGGGAGCCCAGGATGGACCAGGTCTTGTAGGTGGTCTGCTCGGAATAGTCGTCTAGGCCGAGCCGGGCCAGCCAGTCCACGGCCAGCAGGCGGCGCTCCAACTCCAAGCGGGCGGAATCCTCGCGCAGCAATGAGAAATAGCGGCGGCCGCCCGCGCCGCGCAGATATTTCGGAGCCCGGGTCAGCGACAGGCGCGCATCCGTGTCGAAGGCGTGGAACGATCCGAAGAGCCGGGCCCGGGAGAACTTGGCGCGGCCCACGCCCTCGCCATGGAGGTCGCGGATCAGGGACTGGCCGTATTCCGCTTCCCAGTGCAGCTGGCGGCTGGGGTCGGCTTCCAGGCCCAGGGAATAGACCTGGTCGAATATGTCGTAGTAAACGAATCCGCCGGTGTCGTTGCGTTGGGCTTCCTGGTTGAACCCGATGCCTCCGGTCAAGGCCCAGCGGGGGGATAAGCGGGCCCGGCCCCGGATCCCGCCGGAGCGGCCTTCGTACACTATGCGCTGGGGGCTGGGCGTGCCGATGCCTTCCGCGGATAGGGATTTGTATATGCGCGCCGATGGGAAGAGCCCGGAGTCCAGCCGGGCCCGCTCCGAGTCCAAGCGCCGGAAGGTGGCCAAGTCAGCGGGGTCCAGGGCCACGATTTCCGCATAAGCCGCCGCGGCTCCGGCATAGTCGCGCAAGCCGCGTTGGGCGCGAGCCAGCAGGCCCAGGATATAGGGGTTCTTGGGGGACTTGGCGTCCCAGCGCCGGAGATAGTCCTGGGCTGATTCGTATTCGCCCAGCGAGAGGCAGCAAAGCGCGAGCCCTTCCAAGGCCCCGTTGCTGTCCGGGGTTTGTTCCAGCAATCTCAGGAATATAGCCTTGGCGCCGCGATAGTCGCCCCGGCTGCGGGCGGCCATGCCGGCTTCATATGAGGGCGCGGCTGGGTCCGGGGGTCCGGCCTGGACGGCTGCGGCGGACAGCAGCAACGACAAGAAGAGAAGGGACAGCTTCATTTTCCCTGCGTTATCTTGGCTATGGTCTCCCGTAGGGCCTTCGGATCGAAGGGTTTTTGGAAGAAGCCGGCCAGGTTGGGCAGGGCTTCGAAAAGGTGGCGCATGTCGCCTTTGGCCGTGACCACCAGGATGGGCAGGGCCGCGGTATGCGGGCAGTTGCGCAGGGCGATGGCCGCGGTATAGCCGTCCATGATCGGCATCATCACGTCCAGCACGATCAGGTCGGGCAGGGGCGTGGCC
>JBAZVY010000156.1:0-4122 GCA_041660645.1 Elusimicrobiota bacterium
AAAGTCCCCATCTTCTGCCTGAGGTTCATGGTGCCGCCGATCCCGGGTATGGGCTTGTTCTTGGCGTCATACAATCGGCCCTTGCGCAGCAGGAAACTGACGTCGGATTCATTATCCACGAGCAGCGCGAACTCCGACCCGGAATCCTTCATGATCCCGCGCAGGGATAACTTGTGTATGCTGAAATCCTCCATCTTGAACGCCCGGAACGACCCCTTGCTCGCGCTGCGCCGCGCGAACGGATCGCGCATGCGGTCGGCGCTATAGATGCTGCCGACCGTAGCCGAGGTGGAGGACCTTAACTCCGTCCCCGGATCCGGGGACGCGGCCCAGCCCGCGGAAGAAAACGCACCCGCGAAAGACAAGCCCAGCGCCGCTACCAGTACATTCATCATCCTTCCTTGTATTGATACGAGACCAGCTCGAAATTGACCGTCATCTCTCCCGTGGCTTCCGCCGCCTCGGAATAAGTTACGTTATAGACATTATAAAGCCGCTGCTCCAAGGACAGCGCGGCCAAAAACCGCCCGATGTTATGGAACGCCCCGCGCACGGTCATCGGAAACTTGAGTTCCGTGAAATACTGCTGGACCTTGCTGCCGCCGGGAGTAAAGCTGATCAGGGCTACCCGGTATTTATCCCCCAGCGCGCCTAAAGTCACCAGGATGGTAGGAACGGACTTGCTCTTGGGCAGACGCTTCTCCGCATCGATCTTGCGCTCGTTGAGGCTGACCAATTGTTTTTCCAACTCCGGCAGACGCGCGGCCTGTCTTTTAGCCGCTTCTATGTCCTTGGCCAAGGCCTCGATCTTGCCCTTGACCTCGACAGTCTTAGCCGATATCGGCATCCAGAAAAACTTCACATAACAGAACAGCACGGCCGCTCCGCCGATGACGCCTGCGGCCAAGTACTGCTGCTGCTGCTTGGTCAATTTTATATTGATGGCCATATCAGAGCTGAGGCGAATACACCGTGGTCAATGTGAAATTCCAGAGCACCCCCTCCGGAGTCTCCGTAGTGGTCACCGCGCCCAACTCGACCGCGGAAAAACGCCCCGACTCCTCCATCTTGGCGACCCAGGACGCGATATCCGCATTGCTCCGGGCCTCCGCCGACATATCGAGCTTGATCGGGTTATTATTGCCGCCCACGGTCCGGAGGCTCTTGACCCGGACTCCGGGCGGGACGCTGCGCACGAAATCGGACATGAAATAAGGATACGCCCGGCGGCCGCGGTCCAGATCATCTATGACCTTGAGCCGGGCCTTGAGCAGGTTAGCCGCGGTCTCGGCTTCCTTGACCTTATCTACGACCGCGGAGAGCCGCTTGAACTCGGCCTGGTGGTCCGCGAGCTTCCGCTCCAGACTGGCCAGCCGGAAAACGAACCCCATAGACACGACCACGATCAACGCGCCCACGGCGCCGCCGGCCAATCCCAACTGCAGGGCCTTCTGCTGATTATGCGCCTTGGCCAGGATGTCTGCGGGGACTAGGTTTATCTTGATCATGGCTATTCCCGGCTGCTGCGCAGAGACAGGCCCACCGCCACGCCGAAGGCTGGCGCCAGCTCCGCCGGAATATCTCCGGGCACGTTCTTCATGAAAGAGAACGGCTCCAACACCGAGACCGGCACTTTAAGTTCCGCGGACAGGTGCTTGGCCAGATTCTTGAGCCGCGCCGTGCCGCCCGCCAGCACGATCCGCCCGATAGAACGCTCCGGACCTTGGGATAGATAGAAATCCACGGAACGATGCACCTCGGCCACGAGGTCCTTGACTACCGCGGACACGGCTTGCGACACGCCCAAGGCTTCGCGATCGCCGTCCTGCAGGGCCTTTTCCTTGTCCGCGGCATCCACCAGCACGCCATACGACTTTTTCAATTCCTCGGCCTTGTTGAAATCCACCTGCAGCCCCTTCATTATGGCCTTGGTCAGGGTGCCGCCGGATATGAACACATCCCGCACTACCCGGGTGATGCCGTTGTCTATTATGGAAAGATTGGTCACCATGTGCCCGATATTAAGGTAAAGCGTGGCCCCGGCTTCCGCCTTAGGTTCGCGCGACTTCTCATATACGTTCTCCAAGGCGAAAGAGTCCACGTCTATGACCCGGGGAAAAAGTCCGGCGCCTTGGAGGACATCCAGCCGGGATACGACCAAGTCCTTCTTGGCCGCCACCAGCACGGTCTCCATCTTCTTCTGCCCGTCTTCCACGATATCGTTGAGTATATAGAAACCGAGATACACCTCGTTGATGTCGAAGGGGATGAAAGGTTCCGCTTCGGTGGCAAGGGTCGCCGAGAGTTCGCTTTTGGTAAGCCGTGGGAACTTGACGTAGCGCACGATCACGGAATTGCCGGAAAGCGAGCTGGCCGCATCCTTGATCTTGATGCCTTTTTCTATCAAAAACGCGCGCAACACATTTATGGCTTGAGCCTTCTTTTCTTCCGGAGAAGCTTCCGGCTTGGAATTCAAGGGCAAGTGCCCCCACACTTTCACGACCGGGACGCCGCCCTCGGTCTGGATGAGCACCACCTTGACGGCATAGCTGCCGATGTCCACGCCCAACACGTTCTTGGGCCCGGAGAATACGGAACTCACCCACTTAAGGGCCTTGAACTTTTCCTGCAACGCGGCTATGTCGATGGCCATAAAAAAACGCCGGCGCCCCGGCTAACAGGCGTACCTCTCCCGGGCGAACTCGGCGCACGAATTCCTTCGCTACGGAAAGACTCCTAACGATTCCGGAGCCAGCGACTACATTTATAACAGGATTGTTCCGATTTGTCAAGTCCTTTTATGCGGCATCGCAATATTTATTCGTTCCCGCGCATTTTGTACAATTATAAGCGATGCTCTCTATCCTGTTCGATTACGGCGGGACCCTGGATTCCGATGGCCAGACCTGGCTGGAACGGTTTCTCCCTATTTATAAGGAAGCGGGGATAATCGTCCCGCGACCGCGGTTCGAACGCGCTTTCTATGATTCCGACGACCACCTCCCCACCCGATTCGATCTCCAAGGCCTCTCCCTGGAGCAAACCCTGCTCCTCCAGGTCAACTGCATACTAGAGACCCTGGCCCCGGAACGCGCCGCCGCCGCGCCCGCTATCACAGCCCGCTTCGTGGCCGACTGCCGGCAAGCCTTCCGGCGCAATCGTCCCGTACTGGAACGGCTCCGCCGCGACCATCGTCTGGGCGTCGTATCTAATTTCTACGGCAACCTGGATAGCGTCCTGGAATCCGAAGGTCTCCGAGGACTATTCTCCGTAGTGGTCGATTCCGGGGTGGCCGGCGTGCTCAAGCCCGACCCCGCTATATTCCAACAGGCCCTGGCCGCGCTCGATTCCTCCCCGGCAGAAACGGTCATGGTCGGAGACTCCGTGCCTCGGGACATGCGCGGCGCCGAGGGCCTGGGCCTGCGCCACATCCAGATCGGAGCCCTCTCGCGCCCCGCCTGCTGCCCGCAGGCATTGCGCGCGGCGCGGCTGGCGGATATAGAATCGGTGCTGCCAGCTGCGCCCCTGCGCGCCGCGCCCTTGCGGGCTGCGCCGATCGGGGATGGAAAAACAGAACCCGATCGGCACGACGCGCCCTTGCGCGTCGGCATCATCGCGGCGGGTGACGGCACGCGCTTGCAAAACAGCCATCCCGGCACGATAAAGCCGCTGGTCCCGGTCCGGGGGCGCCCCCTCTGCCACTGGGTAATCAGCGCCCTGAAGGAAGCCGGCCTTGAGGATTTCACCATCCTATTCAACTCCCGCGGCCGCCGCGCCCAAGAGAGCCTATTGGCCGCTTTTCCAGACATCCACTGGACCTTCCTGGAACGCGATACCGCGTCTTCCTGGGAAAGCTTCCGCCTGGTCGCCAAGACCCTGGCCGGATCCGGCCAGGATTTCATCATCAGCACCATAGACGCCATCATCCCCCCGGCCGAGGTCCGCCGGTTCGCGCAGGAAGCCCGCCGCTCCGGCGCGGCCTGCGCCCTAGCCCTGACCCGCTTCGTGGACGATGAAAAACCCCT
Organism: Elusimicrobiota bacterium; assembly: GCA_041660645.1. Classification (GTDB taxonomy): domain Bacteria; phylum Elusimicrobiota; class Elusimicrobia; order UBA1565; family UBA9628; genus UBA9628. Next base: position 4,026 of record JBAZVY010000156.1, read on the forward strand.
TTGGGCGGACCTGAGGAAAGACGGCATGCTCAGCGCCCTGGGAGAAGACGCCCGGGTCCGGGAACACGTGACCTGCGGATTATATTATCTGAACGCG
>JBAZVY010000156.1:4132-6222 GCA_041660645.1 Elusimicrobiota bacterium
CGGCCTTGGCCGCGGAAATGCCGGAACCCGGGGCCCATGGCTCCCTGCGTCAGTTCCTGCGCACCCTGGTGGCCGCCGGCCGCACCTGCGGGATCGTGCTGTCCAAGACCCTGGACGTGGACCGGCCCGAGGACGTCCGGCAGGCCGAAGATTTCATCGCCGCATTTAAAAGGTAAGATTGGAGAAAGTCATGATGGTCTCTTGTCTAGGCATTTTTCGGGAACTCACCAATTCCCCCAACCGCGAGACGGACGACGCCCTGATCCTGAAGGCGGTCATGGAGCAGTTGGGCATATACAAAGCCCACACCCAAACCATGACCCCGGAGGAAGCCGACAATGCGGACCTCGGGGCCTGGGACATGATCGTGCCCATGTGTGAATCCTACCCCCGGCTCGTGCGCCTGATCGCGCACCAACGGTCCCGGCCCGTGCTCATGATCAACCCGCCGGAGTCGGTCCTGGCCTGCTATCGCCTGAGCATGTATGAAGCCTTCTCCCGGGACCCCAACATCCTGACCCCGGAGACCGAGACCCGCAACATACAGAACTCGGGCCCGCTGCAGCCGCCGGCCTTCGCGGCCCCAGACGGGCTATGGGTAAAGCGCGGAGATGTACACAATACCTGCACCCACGACGTGGTATATGCCCGAGACTGGTCCGAGGTCGAGGCCATCCGCCAGGATTTCGCCTCTCGCGAGATATCCGCGCTGGTACTGCAGCGCCACCTGGATGGAGACCTGGTTAAATTCTACGGCGTGGGACCCGGCCGCTGGTTCACCTATTTCTACCACGATCCGGGCGCCGCCCGCAAGATCCAATTCGACATCGACATCCTCGCGGCCATGGCCGCGGCCGGAGCCTCGGCTCTAAAGCTGGAGGTGTTCGGGGGAGACGCCATAATCACCCCGGAAGGACGCATCTATCTCATCGACATAAATTCCTGGCCGAGCTTCGCGCGCGTGCGCTCGGAAGCGGCCATCCAGATCGCCTGGCAGCTGCGCTCCAGGCTGAAAACCCTGCAAGCCGTACGGAGACCATGACCATGCCCACTCCCGCCCATGCCCCGCAAAAGACCGCGCGCTACACCCCGGGCCCGAAGTCCAAAACCCTCTGCGAAGCAGAGTCCCATCACATCGCCCCGGGACTGCAGACCATCGCCCTCTACTCCCAGATCGCGCTGGAGAGCGCCCATGGCCGCCATATCCGCGACCTAGACGGCAAGGAATACCTGGATTTCGTGGCCGGCATCGGCGTGGCCTCCCTGGGCTACTCTCACCCCGAATACGTGCGCATCGTATCCGAGCAGTTGGCCAAAGTATCGATCGGCAGCTTCACCTCCCCGCACCGGGCCAACTTCGTCAAGACCCTGGCCACGGTCACTCCCCAGGGCTTGGATCGCATCCAGCTCTACTCCTCCGGCGCCGAAGCCGTGGAAGCGGCCGTGCGCTTGGCCAAGAGCCGGACCAAGAAATACGAGATCATCGGATTCTGGGGCGGCTTCCACGGCAAGACCGGCGGCATACTCCCGGTCCTGGGCGACAGTTTCAAGCATGACCTCGGGCCCTTGATGCCCGGACTGTATACCTCCCCCTACCCCAACCAAGACCATTGCCCGTTCGGCGCCCAGGGCGAACATGACTGCGCGGCCCACTGCCTGGAGTTCCTGCGCGAACTCATCAAGCGCTCCACCGCCAACGCCATAGCCGCGGTCATCGCCGAACCCATCCAAGGCACGGCCGGCAACGTCATCCCCGCCCCCGGCTTTCTCAAGGGCCTGCGCGCCCTGACCAAGGAACTAGGCGCCATGTATATCAGCGACGGGATGATCACCGGCTTCGGCCGCACCGGCAATATGTGGGGCTGCGACCATGAGGGGATCATCCCGGACATCATGACCGTGGGCAAAGGCCTAGGCGGAGGCTTCCCCGTGTCCGGGGTCATCACCTCCACCGAGATCGCCAATTCCAAGCCTTGGGGCAACCCCAGCGGATCGTCCTCCAGCTACGGCGGCAACCCGCTGGCCTCCGCGGCCTGCGACGCGGCCCTAGGCATAATCCTGAAAGAAAAGTTGGTCGAGAATTCCCGCAA
>JBAZVY010000157.1:0-6211 GCA_041660645.1 Elusimicrobiota bacterium
GCTTGTTCTTGATGTTGACCGCGATGTAGCAGACCACGCTGGCGGTGATGCCGATGAGCACGGCGCTCTTGGTGGTCACATAGCCCGCGGCGGGCGTGATCGTGGCCAGACCCGCGATGGACCCGGTCAGCAAACCCACGAACTTAGGCTTCTTCTCGATGATCCAGGCCAGGACCAGCCAGGTGACGGCCGCGAAAGAAGCGGCCACGTCGGTATTGACGAAGGCCAGCGCGGTGACCGCGTCGACCTTGAGTTCGCTGCCCGCGTTGAAGCCGTACCAGCCGAACCAGAGCAAGCCCGTGCCCAAGGCCACCAGGGGGATGCTGTGCGCGGAAGGGTCGGCCACTTTGCGCTTGCCCACGAAGAACACCGAGGCCAGGGCCGCGAAGCCCGCCGTGGCGTGGACCACGATGCCGCCGGCGAAATCCAAGACCCCGTGCTTGGCCAACAAGCCGTTGCCCCAGACCATGTGGGCCAGCGGGAAATACACGAAGAGCAGCCACAACACCAGGAATATCAGGTAAGCCTTGAAATTGACCCGGTTCGTGAAGGCGCCCGTGACCAGCGCCGGGGTGATCTGCGCGAACATCATCTGGTAAGCGAAGAACACCAATACCGGGATGCTGCTCGAGCCCGAGAAGGCCGCGCCCACGTCCATGTTATGCATGAAGGCGTTGTTGAGGTTCCCGATGACCGCGCCTTCCCCGCCGCTGAAACACAGGGAGTAGCCGCAGATGTACCAAAGCACGGTGGTGACGCCCATGGACACGAAACTCTGGATCATGATCGCCAACACGTTCTTGCGGCCTACGAGCCCCCCGTAGAAGAACGCCAAGCCTGGAGTCATGAGCATGACCAGGCTAGTGGCCACGAGCATGAACCCGGTATTACCGGTATCGAACATATATCCCTCCTTCCCAATATGAGCGGCGAGTATTAAGACTTAATCTATCCAAATCCGCGCCCGGACGGAATCGGGGAGTCCCTGACAATACCCCGCCAAATCCCTGACCCGGCATATTTGTTACAATCCCCTCGGATCGATATGGACACAGCCACGCTGGCCGCGGACCGCCCCGCCGGGAATGCCGGAGAGCTGCGCCGGCGCAGGCTCCGGACGCTCCACCTATTTCAGGAAAGGGTCAAAGAACTCGTCGCCCAGATGCTCCAAGACGACGCCAAAGACGTGGCCGTGCTCATGGGCGAAGTCGTGGCCATCCTGCCTTCCGCCTGGCAGTATCCCGGTTCAGCCTGCGCCCGGATAATATTCGGAGAACAAGAATTCGGCACTCCCGGTTTCAGGTCCACCGCCTGGCGCCAGGCCGCGCCGTTCGTCACGGACGATGGTACGCAGGGCCTCATCGAAGTGGACTATCTCCAGGAGTTCCCCGCCTGCGACGAAGGCCCGTTCTTGTCCGAAGAAAGGAGCCTGCTCGACTTTTTGGCCGATATGTTCCACCGCTCCATAGGCCGCAAGCTGGCCCGGCAAGCCCTGTTGGACTCGCGCGACCAGTTGGAACTGCGCGTCCAGGAGAGGACCTCGGAACTGGAGAAACTCAACGCCGCCCTCCGATCCCAGCAGGAGCAATTGCGGTCCATGGCGGCCCAGCTTTCCCTGGCCGAGGAGCGGGAAAGGCGGTCCATCGCCGCCAACCTGCACGACCATATCGGCCAGACCCTGGCCATGGCCAAGATCAAGCTCGCCGGGCTGGCTCGGACCGCTACTGCGGAGCCCTCCGCACGAGGGCTGTCCGAACTCAAAGACCTGATCGACGAATCCATACAATACACCCGTTCCCTCACGTTCGAACTCAGTTCTCCGCTGCTCTACGAACTCGGCCTGGCCTCAGCCGTGGAGGCCCTGGCCGAACAGCTGCAGGATAAGTACGGCGTCGCGATAGCCGTGGAATCCGACTGCCCGAACCTGCCGGGAGAGGAACTCAAAGTCGTATTGTTCAAGGCCATACGCGAGCTGCTCATGAACGCGATCAAGCACGCCCACGCCCGCCGGATCCGGATCATTCTGAGCCGGACCGGACCCGCCCTAGAGGCCCGCGTAGAGGACGATGGGCGCGGTTTTGACGCCGCGCTGGCCGCCGTCCCGGGACGGTCGTGCGGATTCGGACTTTTCAGCATCCGCGAAGGCATGCGCCACTGCGGCGGCCGGATCGATATCCGGTCTCGTCCGGGACAAGGCACCCAGGCCGTGCTGACCGCGCCGCTGCCGGACGCGCCCCAGGAGGCCAGGACATGAGCCTGCGCATATTGCTCTGCGACGATCATCGCATATTCCGGGAAGGCCTCAAGACCCTGATCCAAGGCAAGCCCGGGCTGCAGGTCGTCGGGGAAGCCCAAGACGGGCTGGCCGCGGTCCAATATGCCAAGGACCTGTCTCCGGACATCGTGATCATGGACATCTCCTTGCCCAAGCTCAACGGCATCGAAGCCACGCGCAAGATACTCCATCTGCGCCGGGACATAAAGGTCATAGTGCTCTCCATGCATTCCGACCGCCGTTTCGTGACCGAGACCCTGAAAGCCGGCGCCGCGGGCTATCTGGTCAAGGACTCCGCGTTCGACGAACTATTCTCCGCCATCTGCGCGGTCGATGAGGGCAAGACCTACCTGAGCCCAGCCATAGCCCAGATAGTGGTGGACGGCTGCGTCCGCCACGCCTCCCAAGCGGACCCCGCGGCGGCTTCGCCGCTGACGCAGCGCGAGCGGGAAGTGCTGCAGTTGCTGGCGGAAGGCTGCTCCACCAAGCAGATCGCCTTGAAGATCCAGCTAAGCGTAAAGACCATAGAGACCCATCGCATGCATATCATGAAAAAGCTGGATATCCACAATATCGCCGGCCTCACCAAATACTCCATCCAAGAAGGCATCATCTCCCTGCAATGAGCATCGCCCGGAAGGTATTCTTCGTAGCCGCCAGCTTCGCGTTGCCCATCATAGTATTGGGCTATCTCGTGGTGCGCAACATCAACGAACACATCTCTTTCGCGCAGCAGGAGCTGGCGGGCACCGCCTATCAACGCCCGCTCCACGCCCTGCTCCGGGACATCCCGGAGCATCAGCGGCTCTCGTATCCCGGCGCGGACGACCCGAAGTCGATCGCCGCCCTGAAAGACTCCATACACAAAGAGCTCTCGGAACTCCGGTCCGCGGACCTCCGATACGGCGCCCTGCTCCAGTTCACCGGCGAGGGGCTGGCCAAGCGCGGCCGGCAATTGGCCACGGTCGGCAATCTGCAGCGCGATTGGGAACGGCTCGAGTCCCGGCCGGAGCCGGACTCGGCCGGGAAGACGTCTCCGGGACCGGACGCGCGCTATGACCGCTTGATCAATATCATCCAGACCATGATCACGCATGTCAACGACACCTCCAACTTGATCCTGGATCCGGAATTGGACACCTATCATCTCATCACCGACACATCGGTACTCTTGCCCAAGACTCAGGAACGCCTGGCGCGCGTCCTGGCCCTGGGCCGCGGCATACTGGCGCACAAGCGCATCCCGGATACGGAGCGCCTGGCCCTGGCCACGCAGACGGCTTTCCTGGAGCAGGTGGATCGAGACCAGATAAAATCCCACCTGGACACGGCGCTGAGTGAGAATAAGAATCAATTCCACGGCGTGCTCGACTCATTCCAACAAGACGTCCCTATAGCCTATGCCGAATACGCGGCCGCCACGGACGACTTCATCGCGCTGAACCGGCGCTTGGCGGGTACGGCCGATCCCGCATTGCGGATAGACGATTATGTCGCGGCCGGAGTCAAAGCGCGCGAGGCCAGCTTCCGACTGGGGCAGGCCGCCGCCGCCGAACTCGAAAAATTGATCCAAGCCCGGATCGATTACTATGTCCGACGCGAGGTCACGGCCCTGCTGCTTTCCGGTTTAGCCCTGCTGCTCGCGGGCCTGCTGGCGTATCGGATCGCCACCAGCCTGATCCGGCCCCTCGACAAGCTCTCGCGCCTGCTCACCCCGGGGGCGGATCTTTTGGACGGCAGCGTCCAGAAGCTGACCGCGTTCACCCGGAAGGAAACGCAGGACCTGACCACCATGCGCATAATCTGCGACGAGCTGGACGCGCACGCGGTCAACATGCGCAAGACCGCCCAAGAACTGGCCGCCATCGTGGACGGCCGCGAGCCCCAGGTCTAGGGCCGCATCACGCCCCGCTCAAACTATAGAGCAGAAAGGCCAACACGAGCAGGGCCACGGCGGCATATAGCCGGTCCCGTTCCAGCGCGAAACCTACGGCCGCAAATGCCACTCTGGCCACGGGCGTTCCGATCAGAATGAGCAGGCCGAGTTGTATGACGCCCCGCCCGCGCCCGGCCAGGGCCGAGCGGATGATGCCGGCCACGGTCCGCATATCCTCGGGCTCGCCCCGGAATACGCCGAGGCTGGCGGCCTGAGCGCCGTGACGGACCAAATAGATGGCGCCGCCCGCGGCGACTACCGTTGCCGCGGAGATGACCCCGAAGCGCAGGATATGGCCCACCACCGCCTCCATGCGTCGATCGGACCAGGCGCTTGGGCCGCCGCTCACAGCCCACCCCGCAGACCATCATGGATCATCTCGATGGCCAATGCCGCCAGCAGCGCGCTGAATACCCAGCGTAAGGCGCGCACGCGGGCCCGGATCAGGACCTTGGCGCCGATCAACGAGCCGGCCAGCACTCCCAGCATCACCGGCATGGCTATCCCCGGATCGACATAGCCCCGGCCCAAGTAAACGCCGGCGCTGGCCGCGGCGGTGACTCCGATCATGAAATTGCTGGTGGTAGTAGACACCTTGAACGGGATGCGCATCACTTGGTCCATGGCCAGCACCTTCAGCGCCCCCGAACCTATGCCCAGAAGCCCGCTCAACACTCCGGCCAGCCCCATCAGGACGAAGCCGGCCGGGACGCGCTGGACGCAGTACGACTCCAAGGGTCCGGAAGCCCCGCCGGCAGGATAAGTGCCGTTCAATCTCAGCCGGGACGCTACGGTATCCCCCGGCACCGGACCCACAGCCTCGGGCCGCGGCCGCAGGTTCAGCCCGGCAGACAACAAAAGCATCACGCCGAAAACCACGGCGATGGCGCTGGTGCCAATCCGGGAGGCCAATATCGCCCCGGCGATCGCGCCCAAAGTGGTGGCGATCTCCAGGAACATGCCGATGCGCATATTCGTATAGCCTTCGCGCACGTAAGCGGCGGCCGCGCCGGAACTGGTGGCGATCACCGAGACCAGCGAGGCGCCGATCGCGTAGCGGATATCCACATGCAGCCCTATCGTCAACAGCGGGATGATGACGACGCCCCCGCCCAGTCCGGTCAGCGCGCCCAAGAAGCCCGCCCCCAGAGACCCCATCAAGACCAAAACCGTGAATATCAGTACGGTCATATACCGATCAGGCGGCGGCTTCTTCCCAAAGCGGCAGATAGAAGTAGAACCGCGCCCCCTGGCCGGGCTGGCTCTCGATCTGCAGTTGCGAACCATGCCGCTCGATGAGCTCATTGACCAGCATCAAGCCGACTCCGAAGCCCTTGGCCACCTTGCGGCTTTCCTCCGTACGGTAGAAACCGGTCAATATGCGCTCCCGATCCGGCTCGGATATCCCGATGCCCGTATCCTCTACCGAGAACCGCGCCCGCGGCGGCGGTCCATCCTCCTTGGCGATACGGATAGTGATGGACCCTCCGCTGGGAGTATATTTGACGGCGTTGGTCATAAGGTTGCTCATGATCAGGGAAAGCGCGTCGGGATCGGCCTGGACCGGGACCGGGGTCGTGGGGAAGTCGATCTTAAGGCGCAAATGCTTGCTCTCTATGATCGGCTGCAGGATCAGCAGGGTCTCGCTGGCCACGGTCCGCATCCGCGTGCGGCACACGTTCAACTTAAGATGTCCGGACTGCAGCCGATTGAGGTTCAGGAAGTTCGCCGTGGCGACCCGCAGATGCTCTATGGCCCTATCCAGGACTTCATAGGCATGCTCGCGGGACGTCTCCGGAGGCGCCGGTTCCGAGTGCCTCAGCAGGTCCATGGCCAGCTTCATATTGGTCAAGGCATTGCCGTACTCGTGGCTGACCAGCGAGATCATGTTCGATTTCAGCCGGGAAACCTCCTCCGCCGCCTCATGCGCGGCCCGGGCCGTGAGATAGTACCGGCGCATCGTGATCAGCCGCGCGAAGATGAAGAAGAATACCAGCCGG
>JBAZVY010000158.1:0-6081 GCA_041660645.1 Elusimicrobiota bacterium
TTACGCTCCCGGATCCTGGGGCCCGGAAGAGGCCGATGCCCTGCTCGCGGCCGAAGGCCGCGCTTGGAGGCGGCCATAGCCTCTGCGGAACTGCGGGTATTGCCCGATGCCTCGGCCGTGGCCGGCGCCGCAGCCGAACTCTGGGCCCAGACCGCGCATGAGGCGGTCCGGTCGCGCGGCGTATTCCGGGTCGCGCTGTCCGGAGGCAGCACGCCGGAAGGGCTCTACGCACTGCTGGCCCAGAAGCGCTCCCCGCAGCCGCCCTGGACGGATACCGAGATGTTCTGGGCGGATGAACGCTATGTGCCTCACCATCACGCGGACAACAATTACAACCGCGCCCAACACACCCTGATGATATTCGCATCCATACCGGAACATCGCCTGCATCCCATCCGCACGGACTCGGAGGATGCGGCCCACGCGGCCGCGGATTACGAACGCGTAATGCGCTCGGCCTTCCCGGAACAGGATTGGCCGGTGTTGGATCTGGCCCTGCTCGGGCTCGGGGAGGACGGACATACCGCCTCTCTGTTTCCGAAGGATCCCGCCTTGGCCGAGACCCGGCTTTGGGTCTGCCCGGCACAAGCCCCCTCCGAACCCCGGACCCGCATCACATTGACCCTCCCGGTATTCAACCACGCCCGCCTGGCCGTTTTCCTGATCTGCGGCCGCAGCAAGGCCGGCATACTCAAAAGGGTGCTATCTGCGGCCGAGACCCCGCCCCTGCCCGCCCAACTGATACGCCCGGCGTCCGGCCGCGTAATATTTTTAGCCGACCGCGAATCCGCTTACGGCCTGTAGCGCGGCCACTCATAACGCTATATAATCAGGACACGTAGGAGGCTGCACCATGGATGTCAGCGAAAAGATAAAAAAACTTTTTCCCAAACCCGCCGCCGTACCGGCGGACGCGGAACCCGTATCCTGCTGCGGCGCATATGAGATGGGCGTCTGCTGCCTCATAGACGGCAAGATCGTGTGCTGGAACGGATCCGCCGCGGAAGTGCGTTCGCCCATATATATGGAAGAAGACGGAAAGTGCGAACGCCGGCTATTAGGCAAGACCGCGCATCTCGACCAGGCCGCCGCCCTCTCCGCCCTAGCCGCGGCCGTACGCGCCTGGGACAAAGGCCGCGGCAAATGGCCGACCATGAAGGTCCCGGAACGCCTAGAACGCCTGCAGTTCTTCGCAGAAAAAATGCGCGCCGTACGCGAGCAATCCGTGCGCCTGCTCATGTGGGAGATCGGCAAGACCCGTTCCGAATCGGAAAAGGAATTCGACCGCACGGTGAAGTACATCCTGGACACGATCGAAGCCCTCAAGGAGATCGACCGCGATTCCGGGCGCTTCTCCTCCAACGACGGCATACTCGCCCAGATCCGGCGCGCTCCCTTGGGCGTGGTGCTGTGCATGGGCCCATTCAATTATCCGCTCAACGAAACCTTCACCACCCTGATCCCGGCCCTAGTCATGGGCAACACCGTGGTAGCCAAGCTCCCCCGCTTCGGCATGCTCTGCCAAGCCCCGCTGCTGGCCTGCTTCGCGGAAGCCTTTCCCCCGGGCGTAGTCAACATCATAAACGGCGACGGCAAGGAGATAGTCGGCCCCATCATGGAAAGCGGCGAGCTTGCGGCCCTGGCCTTCATCGGCAGCTCCCGCGTGGCCAATCTGCTCAAAAAACAGCATCCCCGCCCCAACCGTCTGCGCTGCATCCTGGGCCTGGACGCTAAGAATCCGGGCATAATACTAAAGGACGCGGACCTGGACCTGGCCGTATCCGAATGCCTGGCCGGCGCCCTGGGCTACAACGGCCAACGCTGCACCGCGCTCAAGATATTATTCGTACAGCGCCCGGTGGCGGACGCCTTCCTGCGCAAGCTCACCGACGCGGTAGACGCCCTGCCTTTCGGCCTGCCTTGGGAGAAAGGCGTCAAGATCACGCCCCTGCCCGAGCCGGACAAGCCGGCGCGTTTGACCGCCTGGCTATCCGACGCCAAAGCCAAAGGCGCCGGGATCCTGAACCGCTACGGCGGACTGGTCAACCGCAGCTTCTTCTTCCCCGCCGTGGTCTATCCGGTAAAGCCGGAGATGGAGCTCTTCACCGCGGAGCAATTCGGGCCCGTGGTCCCAGTGGCCGCGTTCGACGACGTGCATGAAGTATTCGAGACGGCGGTAGCCTCGAACTACGGCCAGCAGGCGAGCATATTCGGCCGCGACCCCCATATCATCGGCCCGCTGGTAGACATGTTCGCCAACCAAGTCTGCCGGGTCAACCTCAACGCCCAATGCCAGCGCGGCCCGGACGCATACCCTTTCGCCGGACGCAAGGATTCGGCGGAGAGCACCCTGTCCGTTTCCGACGCCCTGCGCTGTTTCTCCATACGCTCCATGTTCGCCGCGCCCGACACCCCGGGCAATAAGGAATTCCTGCGCCACCTGCTAAGCGAACGCGCCTCCAACTTCGTGAACACGGACTACATATTCTAGGACTCGACCCGACGGAGACGCCCAAACAGAGGATCGAACGGGAATTCCACGACCGCTGGGCCCGGGATATAGACCCGGACCAGGTGCCGGTAAGCCAAAGCTTCCAAGCCGTCACGGCCGTGGAGAACCGCTGGGCCCGCGAACAGCTGTCCCCCTTGGCCGGCCGCAGCCTGCTGGACCTAGGCTGCGGCGCGGGCGAAGCCGCGGTCTATTTCGCCGGACAAGGCGCGCGGGTCAGCGCCTGCGACATCTCCCCGGAGATGATAGCGGTGACCCAACGCTTGTCCGCACGGCATGGCGCCTCGGTGGAGGCGCGCACCGCCGCAGCCGAGCGCTTGCCTTTCCCGGACGCCAACTTCGACCTGGTATTTGCCAACGGCGTGCTGCACCACACCGAACTCCTACCGGCCTTACGCGAAGTCCGACGCGTACTAAAGCCCGGCGGCCGGGCCGCTTTCATAGAGCCCCTGCGCCACAATCCCGTGATCGCGGTGTACCGTCGTTTGGCCGCGGACAACCGTACCCCCACGGAACGGCCCTTGGGCTTTCCGGATTTTTCCGCCGTACGCGCGGTATTCCCCCGCTTCCGGCACCGCGAATTCTGGCTCTTCAGCCTATACCTATTCATGCACTTCTATCTCGTCGAGCGCGCCTCCCCGGCCCGCGTGCGTTATTGGAAGAAAGTCATAGTGGAGGCCTCGCGCTATGAATGGATGTTCCGGCCCCTGCAGCGGCTCGACGAGCTGGCCTTGCGCATCTGTCCATATTTAGGCCGGCTGTGCTGGAATACGGTGATATCGGTGGAGAAGGAACCATGAGCCCGACTATTGCGCCCGTGCTAAGCGTGGTAGGCCCGGTATTCGACGAAGCCGCCGGCCTGGAGACGTTCCACGCATCCCTGATCCAAGTCCTGCGCGGCCTGGGCCTGAGCTTCGAGATCATATATGTAGACGACGGCAGCCGGGACCGCAGCCCGGAACTCCTGCGCGAGCTGCGCGGACGCGATCCGGAAGTGCGGACCCTCACCCTATCCCGCAACTTCGGGCATCAATTGGCCATAACCGCGGGCCTAGACCATGCTCGCGGCGCCGCCTGCATCGTGATGGACACGGATGGGCAGGACCCGCCCGGGATCATCCCGGAGCTGCTCGCGGCTTGGCGACAAGGCTATGAAGTGGTATACGCGGTGCGCAGCAGCCGGCAAGGCGAAGGCTGGTTCAAAAAATTGTCCGCCGGCCTATTCTATCGACTCTTGCGGCGCATGACCCGGGTGGACATCCCGCTGGATGCCGGCGACTTCCGCCTGCTCGACCGCAAGGCCCTAGACGTACTGCGCGACCTGCGCGAGACCCATCGTTTCATGCGCGGACTGACCTGCTGGGTCGGCTTCCGCCAGACCAAGGTAATGTACGCCCGCAAGCCGCGCTTGGCCGGGGACACCCACTACCCGCTATGGGAGATGGCCCGCTTCGCCCTGGACGGGATAACCTCATTCTCCCACGAGCCCCTGCGCTGGGTCACGGCCTGCGGGGCAGCCTCATTCCTGCTCAGCCTGGCTCTGGGCTGTTGGGCCTTATACGTACGCTTCTACAACCCCCAAGCGGTACGCGGCTGGACCTCGCTCATAGTGGTCGTGCTGCTGCTGGGCGGACTGCAGCTCATCGGATTAGGGGTGGTGGGCGAATACCTGGCCCGCATATTCGATGAGGTAAAACGCCGCCCCCTATACGTGGTCCGTGCGGCCGAAGGCTTCGATCCGGACGGATGAGCTACCTGGCCAGCCTCGACCGGGTCCGCCGCTCCGCCCTCTACCTATTTGCGGCCGGCGCCTTATTGCGCCTGATCTTTGCCACCAGCCGCTCTCTTTGGTTCGACGAAGCCAACACCTTGGCCGTGGCTGCCGCCCCCCTAGCCGACCTGCCGCGCTTGGTCCGGACCTTGGAAGGCTTCCCGCCGCTGCACTATCTGCTGCTGCACCTATGGCTGCCGCTCTGGGCCGACCCCTTGGTCGGCCTGCGCATGTTTTCCGTGACCTGCGGGCTGGGCGCCTTGGCCGCATTCTGGCCCCTGAGCCGGCGTCTGGCCCCCGGCCAAGAACACTTCGCCCTCGGCTTGGCCGCGCTCTCTTCTTTCTGGATACACACCGCCCAGGACGGCCGGGTATACGCCCTGTTCCTGCTCCTGGGCCTAGCCGCCTGCAGCCTGCTCTGGGACTTGGCAGAACGCTGGTCCCTGGGAAAAGCCGCAGCCTATGCGGCGGTATCGACCGCCGGGATGTACAGCCACAATTTTTTCCTTCTGCTGCTATTGGCCAACGCGGGCTGGCTGATCCTACGCCATCGCAAGACCCCCGCGCGCCTGCTGCCCTGGCTGGCGATGTTCGGACTCATCGCACTGCTCTATCTGCCCTGGCTGGCCTCGCTGCTCACCCAAGTGAGGAACTGGTCCGCGATCTCCGCCCTAGCCGTACCCCTATCTCTAAGTCAGCTGCTCTACCTGCTGGGCAGCATGATTTTGGACACGGGGTTTTTGGGCTTTGCGCACGAAGGCGCAACCCGCGTCATCGGCGGAGCAGTCCTGACCTCGGCCCTAGGCCTGATAACCTGGCGCCGATCCTCGCGGCCGGACCAAGCCCGCATGGGGTTCTGCCTGGTCCACATATTGGCGCCGCTGGCCGCGGCCAAGCTCATGGAAATCATGCTCGGAAAGCCCGTCACCCAGACCCGCTATCTGATATGCGTGTCGCCTTTCTTATATCTATGGCTGGCCTGGGCCGCCGGACGCATCTCCGGCCGCTGGGGCCGCGCCCTGCGCGCCGGCCTGCTGGGCTTGCTGTTGCTCGGCGCCGCCGCCTACCATGCCTCCGGCCGAATCCTGGACACCCGCCTATCCGCGCTCGCCGAAGCCATCCGCCGGGGTTCCTCCAACCGCGCGCCCGTGATCCATATGGACGCCTATTATTACACGCCCTTGCGCTATTATTACCTGCCGGAACGCGCCCATTACCTGCTGGCGCCCGGAAACAAGAACCTGAACTGGCCGGCCCTGCCCGGCTACCCCGCCGCGCCCGGGCCCGCGGCCATAGGCCGGATGGGCGACTGCGTAGCCGTGGACCCCTGGCGCAAATTTTCCCGAGGCCGCTTGATACTGGGCACCGGAGCGCAGCTGCAAGGACTGGCCGGGCCGCAGCAACCTTAAGCGGAGACTCGGCCGAGGTTGCCGCGGATACGGACCTGCGGCACCACCGCGAACCGGCCTACGGATAAAGCCAGACGCAGATCCGCCCGCCCGGTCTCTGGGCGGCCGGCTAAAAATTCCGCCGGACGATTGCCGGCCCGGAAGTTGGCTACCCAGGCCCGGGCCGTATCCCGCACGACCACGGCATCCCGGATGGCTCGCGCGCAATGCACGTCTTCCATATGCCGCGGGTTGAAATAAAGGCAAGCCGGCACGATGAGCCAGGGCCCGCGCTCCAGCCGCATGCGCGCGGCGAGAGCCGGCAAGTTGGCGAAACAGCCCACCAGCAGGGTCCGGGCTCGGCGCAATGCCAACAAGGCCTGGGTCCCGGCGCTGGTAACCATTATGGCGGG
>JBAZVY010000159.1:0-6078 GCA_041660645.1 Elusimicrobiota bacterium
AGCGTAGTCCCGGCCGCGTTCCGGGGCCAGTCGCCTTCGGCCCAGGCCGGCATAGGCCATTGGGCCTAGTTGGGATTTTGAGGCCGGGCGGCTAATGTGGTAGTCTTTGCCGGTATAGAGGAGAATGTATGTCCGGCAAGAAGATATTGATAATAGACGACGACCAAGCCCTGGTGGCGCCGCTCAAGGACGGCCTGGAGTCGCTGGGCTATAAAGTGGCCGTGGCTTATGACGGGATGCAGGGCTTGCTCCAGGCCCATCAGTCCCGGCCGGATATCATAATACTGGATTTCAACATGCCCGGCGGCGGGGGGGATTCCGTATACGAGCGCCTGCGCCAGAACAAGTTCACGGAGCGCACGCCCATAGTGTTCTCCACCGTATTATCAGTAGATGACGTCAAGGGCCGCATCCATCCCAGCGCCAACACCTATTTCCTGCGCAAGCCCGCGACTTTGGCCCAACTCACGGCCGTGGTCCGCTCGGTGTTGGGAGAGAAGGAGTCCGCGGCGTCCAGCGATCCTTTTCCGTCTGCGCCCCCGGCTTCGGCCATTGGGCACCCCAAGGCCAGATCCAAGGCCGCGGCTCCCGCGCCGTCCGCTTCCGGTCGGGTGCACGAGTATGCCGTACGCGTGACTTACGCGGACACGGACCAGATGGGCGTGGTCTACTACGGCAATTATATGCGGTTCTTCGAGCAGGGGCGCACCGAACTCTTGCGCAGCCTGGGAGTGCGTTATCGCGACCTGGAACGCCAGAACAAGCTGTATCTGCCCGTGTCCGAGGTGGCCTGCCAATACCTGTCGCCGGGACGCTACGACGACCTGCTGTTGGTCCGGACTTGGGTGAGCGAGTTGGGCAAGGCCAGCATCTGCTTCGCGCATGAGGTGCGGGACGCGGCCGCTCCGGCGCGCCTGTTGGCGGAGGGCCGGACCCGGCATCCCTTGGTCAACGGGGCCTGGAAGCCCACGCGCGTGCCGGGCGACTTGCGCAAACTGCTGGAACCGTTCCTGAACCCGGATCAGGTGTAGGGCACGGACACGCAGGCCCGCGGGGCATGGCCTTTCATGCGGGATTGGCTCAGGTACCATTCCCAGACCACTTTGAGCAGGGCCTTGATCACGCAGGCCGCGGGTATGGCGAAGACCAGGCCCATGAACCCGAACATCTCTCCGCCTACGATGAGGGCGAGCAGGAACATCAGCGGGTGCAGGTGCACCGAGTATTTGGCGATGAAGGGCTGCAGGAAGGCCTCGTCCGCCAGGCGGATGCCGAAGAACAGCAGGACTACCTTGAGTCCGGCCGTGACCTTGCCGAACTGCATGAAAGCGGCCGTGCCGCCCACCACCGCGCCCATGATCGCGCCCAGGTAGGGTACGAAGCTGGAGACCCCGGAGAGCAGGGCAATGGCCAGGGCGGAGTTGACGTCCATGATCAGCAAGCCCAGATAAGAGGCCCCGGTTATGGCCAGGGCCACTATCAGTATGCCGCGCAGATAATTGCCCAGGGAAGCGTCGATCTCGGATATGAGATGTATGGCTTGCTCCACGTAGCGGCTGGGACAGGCTTGGATCCCGGCGGAGATGATGTCCGGTCCGTCCAGCAGCAGGAAGAAGGTTATGAACGGCACCAGGAAGAACAGCGAGAGCAGGGGGAAGAGGCCCAGCAGATAAGAGGGCAGGTACTGGAGCTGCTCCGAGGCCGAAGCCAGGGCCCGGCCGATGAGCTGTTCCAGGGGCAGTCCGGTGTGGGGGATGCGTTTGGCCGCCCGGACCTGCAGGTCGGAGGCGATATGTTGGGCCTTGGCCATATAGGCCGGGCTATTGGCCTGGAGCCGGGATATCTCCAGGCTCACGATGGGCAGCAGGTATTGCACGAGCAGGTATAGGAACAAGGCCGCGCCCAGATAGAAGCCCAGTACTATATGGAATCGGCGTATGCCCCGAGTCTCCATGGCGTCGATCATGGGGGTCAGGATGTAGGCCAGAGCGAAGCTCAGCAAGAACGGCAGCAGGGCCTGACGCAGCATATAGGCGGCATAAAGAGCGGCGCCTCCGAACATCAGCAGGGGCAGGGCGGGGAATTCCCGGCGGACTTGGGTCATCAGGCCCCGCCGGTAGCGGCCGCGCTGCCGCTGAGGTCCGTGGCCCGGCGCAGCCGGGCGGAGAGCAGTTGGGCCAGATGGGACATGATCCCGACTCCGATGCGGGGATGATAGTTCAGGATGGAGTCGAGCTTGGAGCGGTAGAGCAGATAGACGCGCGATTTCTCCACGGCTTTGGCCGTGGCCGTGCGCGGCAACTGCTCCAGCAGCGCCATCTCGCCGAAGAAGTCCCCGGGCGCGATGGTGTAGGCCTTGCGGTCCGATCCGTCCGCGCTTTTTTTGTAAAGCTCGATCCGGCCCGATTCCAGGATGAATAGGGCCCGGCCGATGTCGCCTTCCATGAACAGCACCTCGCCTTCGTGGTAGGTGCGGATGTGCATGGACTGGGCCAGGTGTCCGAGTTCGGTGTAGCTCAGATCTTTGAACAACTCCAGGGACTTGAGGAACGTCCGCTTGCGCTCGAAGTTCGGGTCCGTGAATATCTTCTTAAGGAGTCGGGATAGCGCCATGGCGGCTATTTGAAGAAACGGCCGAATAGGCGCAACGCGCCTTGGGCCAGGCTGAACCAGCCGGAACTGACCGTGGCGCCGAAAGCCTCGATCTGGTGATCGATGCGATAGGTCAGGACTTCGACGGCCTGGGCCGCGCGTTTGATCTGCAGCAGGGTCATGACCAGGGCGATCACGAGTACGGTGATTTCCACGACGAGGACGGCGAGGCAGACGGCTATGAAGGTCTCCATGGCTCCAATATATCTAAAACCCCCGGTCCCCGTCAAACCTTATGGTTTGTATACTATCCGGGATGAGCGAAGAACCCGCCTGCGCTTTCGGGGTGCCGGTGCCTTATACGGCTTCCCTCCCGGAACTCCGGGAGCAGTTGGCCGCGCCCGGCCCTAAGGCCTGGGCCGCCTGCTTGGCGCTGGGCCGCCGATCCGATCCGGAGTCATTGGCCCTGCTGGTCGAAGCCGCGGCCCGGGGCTGGGATTACCGCAACCTCGCGATCCAGTCGTTGGGCCGGCACCCCTTGGGCGCCGGGGCCGCGGACGTCGTCTTGGCGGGGCTCGGCGATCCGGTCTCCCAGGTGGTGCGGACCTCTTGCGACGCCGCCTCCCGGCTCGGGCTGACGGCCGCGCGCGGCAAGCTCCGCGAACTCGTCCGCTCGGCCGATGCCCAGATCCGCTTCCACGCCCTGCGCGCCCTGGGCGCGGTCTGGACGGAGGAGGACTACGCCCAGGTCTGGACGCTGTTCAAGAAGGATCCGGAGATATTCGTGCGCCAGGAAGCGGCCGCGGTGCTCAAGGCCGCGGCTTCGGTCCAGAACTGGCGGCGGCTCTTCGACCATTGGAAGCACAGCCCGCTGCCCCAGTACCGGCTCTGGGCCTGCGGATTGCTCGCTGAGTTCGGCCAGCCGGGCGACATGTCCGAGCTGCAGCGCCTGGTCCGGGACGGCAATATCCATGTGCGCCGGGCCGCGCAAAAGCTGTCGGATAAACGCGGGCGGGAGAAATGATAATATGACCGGCATGCTCGGCCTGGACCGGATCGATGCGGACCTGCGGCGTTCGCTCCTCATCCGCCCCGCGGCCCTGGCCGCGCTGTTCGCGGCCGACCGGATCACCAAGCTCTGGGCCATGGAGAGCTTGGCGCCCCGCATCGCCATACCGGTCCTGCCCTGCTTCCAGTTCACTTATGTGGAGAACACGGGCGCGGCTTTCGGCATCGGGCACAGCCGCAACGGTTTTTTCATCGTCCTGACCTTGGCCTTGTTGGGCATGCTCTTCTATATGCGCCGGAGCTGGCCGCGCCGGGACAATTGGCTCGAGTCCGGTTTCCTGCTGGTGGCCGGGGGGGCTTTGGGCAACCTTTACGACCGCTTGGCGTACGGCTTCGTGGTGGATTTTTTGGACTTCCGGGTCTGGCCGGTCTTCAACCTGGCGGATTCCTGCGTCACCGTGGGCGCCGGCTGCCTGGCCTGGGGCTTGTACCGCCTGGAAAAAAAGACGCGGGCGCTCAGTTGTTGAGCTTGTGCATCCCGTAGCCGATTACGAAACCGATGGCCGCGAACAGCACCATCCCGGTGCCGCCTCCGAAGATCAAGCCCAGCAGTCCGCCGTATATGCCGCCTTTGACCCCGGCGATGGCGGGGTTCCACCGGTTGGGACTGTCCGCCTTGGCCGCGTTCAGGTTCACCGGTACGTTGGTGTTGCGGACTTTGGTTTGTGCGGCGGGCGACTGCTCGTTAGCCTGGTTGGCGGCCGCTTTGGCTTGGTCGGTGCCGCTGTCGCCGAACTTGCGTTTTGACGCGTCCTTATTGGCGAGCTCTTGTTGTTTCCGGGTAGTATCTACCCCCACGCTGCCGGCTCCGGAATAGTTCCCGAGCGCAGCTCCGCCCGCGGCCCGGGCTTGGTCGATGGAGCCGGCGCCGGCGTTGGCGCTTCTTTGGGCCGAGGTGTTCAAGTCGGTCATGGCGGCTTGGACCTTTTCTCCGGAAACCACGTTTTTCTTAAGATGCTTGGCCGCTTCCTCCGGGCTGAGTTGGGTCCCGGGAGCTGGCGGCGGGGGAGTCTGGGCCGCGAGGTCGGATAGGGGCAGCAGCAAAGCCGTGAGCGCGGCTAGAAATCGGATATTTTTCATGATGACCTCTGAGCGTTTCCTCTTTGACATTAGCATAGCTCCAAAACGCGCAATATTCAAGTCTCCTATTAGGATAAGCCGCATGGTCTCCGGAGTTAAGTGCCTTGAGGCCCAGTCTTTTCCGGGTCTTTGGGCCCACGGTCTAAAAGCGCGACCAGTTCCACATGCGAGGTCTGGGGGAAAAGGTCCACGGGCTGGACCCGGACCAAGGAGAATCCGGAGTGGGCCAGGAAGCCCGCGTCGCGGGCGAAGGTGGCCGGATTGCAGGACACGTAGACTATGCGCCGGATCGCGGTGTTGGTCAAGGCCCGGAGCACGGGCACGGTCATGCCGGAGCGCGGCGGGTCCACCACGGCCGCGCATTGCCGGCCCAGGCCCTCCTTAAAGAGCCGGGGCAGCACGGCTTCGGCCCGGCCCGCGCTGAAGCGTACGTTGCGCACGGAGTTGCGCTCCGCGTTCTTCCAGGCGTCGCGCACCGCGTCCCGGTTCTCTTCTACGCCCAGGACCCGGCCCGCGGCCGGAGTCAGCCAGAGCGTGAGCGTGCCCACGCCGCAATAAAGGTCCAGGACCGTGTCGAACTTGCGCCCGCCTTCGCTCAGCGCGGCCAGGGTGGCGTCGTAGAGCTTTTCGGCGGCGCCGCTGTTGACCTGCAGGAACGCTCCGGGGGAGACTTGGAACGAGAACCGCCCCAGCTTCTCCTCCGCGTAGCGGGCGCCCCACATGCAATGCCACTCCGGGCCGAGTATCACCGAGGTCTTCTGGGGCTGGATATTGTGGTGGATGCCGGTTATCTCCGGGAAGTCGGCGCGCAGGCGGGTCACGAACACGTCCCGCTTGGGCAGGTCTGCGCCGTGCGTGACCACGGTCACCATGGCCCGGCCCGAATTGTTGGTGCGCACGAACACGTGGCGCAGGCACCCGCGGCCCGAGCGTTCGTCCCAAGCCCGCCAGCCCAGTTCCGCGGCCAGGGCCTTGACCTTGAGCACGATGCGCACGGAGAGCTCGGTCTGCACCGGGCAGGCGGAGAAATCCACGATGCGGTGCGAGCCGGCGGCGTAGAATCCGGCGCGCAGGGCCTCGGAGCCGTCTTCGGAACGGCCGAACGGGACCATGACCTTGTTGCGGTAGGCCCAGGCCGAGGGCGAGGCCAAGGTGTCGAGCACGGGCACGTCCTTGAGCTTGGCGATGCGTTCCACGCAATCGCGCACGATGGAGGTCTTGTGGCGCAGTTGGGCCGCGTAGTCCAGGTGCTGCCAATCGCAGCCGCCGCAGACCTCGCCGGTGCGTCCCGGGGCCGCGTGCAGGGGACAGGGCGGGGTGATGCGGTCCGGTCCGCTT
>JBAZVY010000160.1:0-6022 GCA_041660645.1 Elusimicrobiota bacterium
CTTATCGTGAAGGCCGCGGTCTCGCCTTTTTCCGCGCTGGGCAAGGCGTTCGGCGGCGACGCGGATCTCGGCCATGTCGCTTTTCCCCCGGGCGCGACGACGCTGGAACCCGCGGCCGCGGCCAGCCTGGACCAGGTCGCGCAGGCCCTGGCCGATCGTCCGGCGCTGTTCATCGGGGTGCGCGGGACCGCCGCCAAGCCCGACGCGGTCGCATTCGGGGATGCGGCGTTGCGGCGCCAGTTGCGCGGTCCCGATGCCGGCGACGCCGCGCTTACGCCCAGAGAAGAAAAAAAGATCCTATCGCTCTACGCGAAATCCTTCGGCACGCCCGCCGCCTCCGCCGCGGATGCGCGCGCGCAACTGGCGCAACGCCTGGCCGCCGGCGACGCGGACCTGCGCGCATTGGCGACCGCGCGCGTCAACGCCATCCAAGAATACTTGACGGGCAAGGGAGTGGCTCCAGAGAGATTCTTCAGCCTCGATCCGGCCGCCAGCGCCGCGAACCCCGATATCGCTCCTTGCGAACTCCAGCTGGACGCCCGCTGAAACTAGGCTTGGGCATGATCCGCCGGGCCGTCCAGCACCTCGCGCAGTCTGCGCAGCAGCGCCGCATGGGAGAAAGGCTTGGGCAAGAAAGCCAGGCCGGGAGTCAACACCCCGTGCTTGACTATGGCTTCATCCGTGTAGCCTGAGATATAGATGATCCGGCGCACCAGCTTCCGGCGGGCCAGGTCCTGAGCCAATTCCCGCCCGTTCATGCCCGGCATCACCACGTCCGTGATCAGCAAGTCCACGGGCCGGCCGTGCCGTTCCAGCACCGCCAGCGCCTCCGGGCCGCTGGCGGCGGCCAGGACCGTGTATCCATTGGCATTGAGCACCCGCTCCGCCAAGCGGCGGACCGTATCCTCATCCTCCACGAACAGCACGGTTTCGTTGCCCCGGAACGAGTCCCCCGCCTCCCTATCCCCTTCCTTATCCTTATCCGTACCCGCAGCATCGCCCCAGTCCTCTATCTGGGGAAGATATATCCGGAAGGTGGAACCGCGGCCGACCGCGCTCTCCACCTCGATCTCGCCGCCGCTTTGCTTGATGATCCCAAAGACCATCGCCAGCCCCAGCCCCGTGCCTTTGCCCTTTTCCTTCGTGGTAAAGAACGGTTCGAACAAGTGCGCCTTGACCGTATCGTCCATGCCGCAGCCCGTGTCGCGCACGCTTAAACGCACCAGCGGGCCGCGAGCCATATCCGGATGTCTTGACCAGAACGCCTCTTCAACGGCCACGGCCTTGATCTCCAGGGCCAAGGTCCCGCCCTGGGCCATGGCATCGCGCGCGTTGACCACCAGATTGAGCAACACCTGGTCTATCTGTCCGGCATCGACCCGGGCCAGACACGGCTGCGCGGCGAGGCTGGTTTCGAGTTTGATGTCTTCTCCGATAAGCCGTTGCAGCATCTTCAGCGTCCCGCCCACGGCCGCATTGATGTCCCGGACCTGCAGATCCAAGATCTGCCTGCGGCTGAAAGCCAGAAGCTGCCGGGTGAGCCCGGCGGCCCGCTCGCCGGCGGCTATGATCTCCTTGACATCCCCCCGTTTGGGATCGTCCTGGGCCATCGATGCCGCCAACATGCTGGCGTAGCCGTTGATGGCGGTCAGAAGATTATTGAAGTCATGGGCCACGCCTCCGGCCAACCGGCCGATCGAGTCCATTTTCTGCGATTGCCCCAACTGCTCCTCGATCTGCGCATGGATGATATTCGCGGCCAGGATGTCCGTCGCGGCCTGCAGGAAGCCCTCCTGCTTGGCGGAGATGACGGCATTATCTTTCAGATATAGGTTCACCACCCCCAACGTCTTGCCGCCGGCCACTATAGGCGCGCAATAGTGGCCATGCGGATCCCGCTCATGACAGATGATCTCATGCGCGGGCTCGGCGTCCGTGTAGATGACGCTCTTGCCGCTCTGCGCCGCCCGGCCGCACAGGCATTGCCCGACCGGCACATTAGCGCATGCGGCCAGCACATCGGGGGCCAAGCCCTTATGCGCCGTCAAGATCAGCGCGTTCTTATCCAAAAGGAAGATAGCGCCCTTAGGCACTACGTTAAGCCAGGGGACGGAGAGCAATTCGGACAATTGATTGATCAATTTATCCCGCAACGGCACATTGGTCAGGGAAGCCTGGAGCATCAGATTGAGCACGCTTTGCATCTCCAGGGACTCATGGATGGCCAGATCCGCCTTCTTGCGCTCGGTGATGTCGCGGAATGTCCATATCCGGCCGAAATGCGTGCCGTCCTTGCCTACCACCGGAGCCGAGTACCGATCCAGGGTCATCCCGTCTTTCAACTCCACCTCATCATGACTGGTCTCATCCGGATGCGCGTAAAGATAACGGACCTTTTCCAGGAACTTCTCCGGGTCCCGGGTCCGGCCCATGACGAATTCCACCTGCCGCTTATCGTCGTTATCTTCAGCGAGGGACTTGGGGATCTTCCACAGATCCACGCATTGCTGATTCTGGATGATCTGGCTCCCCTGGGAGTCCACGATCAAAATGCCATCTATAGTGGCGTTAATCTGGGCTTCCAAGAGCGCCGTCTTCCACTGCATCTCCTGCACCGACCGCTTGCGCTCGGTGATGTCGCGCATGACCGCCACCGCGCCCAACAGATTATGATGAGCGTCGAAGAACGGGCCGCCCGAAGCCAGGATGTGCCGCGGCGCCTGGCCTTGGGCGACTATCGTCATCCCGGCATCGTGGACGGTCTCGCCGCAGAACGCCCGGAACAACGGGATATCGGCAGTGCTCATCGGCGTGATCCCATCCGGCTCGTAAAGGCTGTAATGCCGGCTCCATTCCTCGGGAGGCAGGGCGAGCGCGTTCATGCCGTGCCACTCACGCGCGGCCCGATTGAACAACACCAGCTGGCCCTGGGCGTCGCAAGCCACCACGCCGTCGGCGATGTTATCCATCAACGTGTTCTTGAATATCCGTTCTTGGAGCAGGGCTTCCTCCGCCCGCTTGCGCTCGGTGATATCGCGGACCGTGGCCTGCAAAAACACCTTGCCCTCCGATTCCAGCCGGGTCAAGAGCACGTCCGCGGGGAACTCCTCTCCGTCGAGCCGCCTATGCGTCCACTCGAAAGAACGGTAGCCGTCGCGCAGGGCCGCCTCTACCATCTCCCGAGATTTCTCAGCCGACGCGCAGCCGTCCGGCTGGCGCTCGGGCGACAATTCCCAAGGCCCGCGAGATGTAAAATCCGCCTCATCCTTGGCCCGGAACATGGCCACCGTGGCCGGGTTGCCCGAAGCGAAGGTCCAGGCCGGCGGCGCCAAGGTCATGAGCGCGTCCCGGGAGGTCTCGAACATGATCCGAAACCGGTTCTCGCTCGACCGCAGAGCATCCTCCATCCGCTCCCTATCGGTAACGTCGCGAGACACGACCAATACGCTCTGGACGGCGCCGTCGGCCCCCTTGACGGGAGCCACGATGGCGCTCCAGCGCGCCGGCTGGCCGGCCGCGCCGACCGACTCGTATTCCAAGGCGACCATCCCCCCGGCCGCGGCTCGCCGGATCGCAGCGGCCATCTCGTCGCGGTTCTTACCGACCCGAGCCGCGGCGTCTTGCCCCGCGCTGCCCGCCGGATCGGCCAGCCCATAAAAGGAACTGGCGGCGGGATTCATGCCGATAAGCCTGCCTTCCCGGGAAACGTGCCAGATGGCGTCAGGCAAGTTCTCCAACAATGCGCTGTCGACCTTCTCCGACCTCTCCCATTCGAATATCTTGAGCATGCCCACGATGCCCCAACTGATGGCCACGGCGCATAGGGCTCGGAACACGGGGACCGGGACCCCTAGGATCTCCCGGAACGCCTCCCCATTGAGCCAGTTGGCGGGAAAAAAGCCGCCCCGAGGCACGAACACGCCGGCGAAGATGCCGTAGCAGATGAAGCCCAGGCCGGCGATAAGGAAGAATCTCCGCACCCGCAGCGGGCTCAAGACTCGCTGTTTGATCCGGTAATAACCCAAGATCCCCAAGCCCGCCAGCCAGGCCCCGGGCAAGCAGATGAGATACCGCGACAGGCTGTCCGCGGCGCCCCAGAAGTCGGCTGCCCAGAAGCTGGGGATGAGGATCATCCCCGCCAAGACCGCGAACAGCCGCCGGGCCGGCCACGCTAAAAACCTGCCCGGCCCGCCCGGGCCGCCCGGATAAGCCAGCTTCGCCAATTTTCTGCCGGCCTCCAACAGGAACGCGAAAGAAACGGCTAGGCACAAACTTTTACCTGCTCGGAATATGAGGATCTGGAAGCCCTTGATGATCGACCACATCTCAAAAAGCTCATAGGCGCCATGGATGATGCCGAACCAGGCCAGAAGCTTTAAGCCTAGCGCCAATTCGAACCCGCTGCCTTTTCTCGGCTGGGCGAATATGACGACGCCCATTACGAGGAAAGACAGCCCGTAGAAGAAATAGATGATGTCCATTACATTGCCCCCGCCCCGGGTCTCCGCTTACCAATATAGCCGACATGGCTTCAGGCCGGCTTACTGTGCAATTAAATCATGCTTAACACCCTATTTATATACGATCATGCGCCAGCGGAAGGCCCAACGCCAGGATATCTCCGGGACAGGCACGCCCGCGAGCCGCGCGAGGTCATAGAGTTCCGGCCTCCGGAAAGCGCGCAGCACCGAAAGCGGGGCATCATGGCGGATAAGGCGATTCCTTGAAAACATCGAGGTCAGCCGCTGGATAGAGTAATAAGCCAGCGGATGGCGATGCAGGTCATTTACCACCATCCCCCAGCGGCAGAGTCCGTACATCTTAGTCAAAGCCGCCGCCGCATCAGCATCGGCAAGATGATGAAGGAACAAGGCCGAGTGCACGATGTCGTATTTCCGCTCCGTAGACAGCGCGAACAGATCCTGGACGGAGAATTCGAGGCCGTCCAGCCCGATGCTATTGCGGCGCGCGCAGGCCGCGGCTTCCGGCGCGATGTCTATGCCGTAGACGCGCGCAGTCCGGCCGCGCCGGCGCGCCCACTCCACGATGCGGCGTGCCGTGTCGCCCCCGCCCGAACCTACGTCCAGGACGTCGAAATCTCGGCGTCCGGGCGGCACCATGCGCTCCAAAGCGCCCAAGGTAGCGGCATAGCCGCCCAGGCCCGCGTTCAGGAAAGCCAATTCCCTAAGGGTCTCGGCCAGCTCCGCCGGTTCCAGGTCCGGGGCGTCCATAAGTTCGCGGGCCCCGCTGCGCGTTCCGAAATCCGGCGCGCCCTGGACGCTCAAGGCCGGGAGAGGACGGCTCCCTCCATGGTGAGCCCAGGCCCGAAGCCCACGGCCGCGACCGCGGCGTGCGAGGCCCGCCGCAGTTCCCGATCCAAGACAAAAAGAATAGTCCCGCTCGACATATTGCCGCAAGCGCTCAAGACCTCGAGCGAGGACCGGACCTGCGAGTCCGTCAGGCCCAGCGCGGAACGGACTTCATCGACGATCTTGCGTCCCCCGGGATGGATGGCCCAGGCGATCCCGTCCCGCTTGAGTACGGCGCGTTCTAAAAGCTCTCCCACGAAGCCCGGGGCGGCGGCCTTAAGGCGCGCCGGCACCTCGCGGTCCAAACGCATCTCGAAGCCAGTAGGGCCGATGCGCCAGGACATCTGATCCAGACTGTCCTTTTCCACGCGGCTATGGGTAGCGGCCAAGTCCGCCAAACCGCCCGAAAACCGTCCGGGGCGGGCATAGACCGCGGCGGCCGCACCGTCGGCGAATAGGCTGTTGGCTACTATGAAATCGGGGATGGCTTGCTTCTGAAAGTGCAGGCTGCAGAGCTCCACGCAGACTTGCAGTACCACGGATTCGGGCTCGGCTCCCAGGATCTGCCCCGCCATCCGCACGCCGTTGAAGCCCGCGTAGCAGCCCATGAAGCCCAGCACCGAGCGCTGCACCTGGGGCCGCAGCCCGAGGCGGCCGAGCAGGAGGATGTCGGGCCCGGGCGCGAACAGACCCGTGCAGGTCGCGAAGACCAG
>JBAZVY010000161.1:0-323 GCA_041660645.1 Elusimicrobiota bacterium
GGGGTCCTCGGCCTCGACCCCTTAGTCGCGGGCAAACCGCACCAACAGCTCTGGTTCGACCAAGACAGCCTGGTCATATTGGGCATCAAGCGCCATCTGCCCAAGCGCCCCTTCGCCACCCTATCCCGCTTCACCCACTTCGATCTGGCAGCCTCCCTGCCGGACGGCCTATTCACCATACGCAAGACCTCGGCCGCGGCCGGACCCGGAGACATGGTCCCGGATTTCCTATCCATAGATGAACTCGAAAAGGCCACGGGCCAGGAGACCGACATGCCCGACACCCTGCCTGGCGGCTTCGCCTTCGAAAGCGCGGACTATTT
>JBAZVY010000161.1:339-6020 GCA_041660645.1 Elusimicrobiota bacterium
GCTATACCGACGGCCTGGCCGTACTCTCCCTATTCCTCACCGACCGGCCGGTGCGCTTGCCCGCCGATGGCGCCGGCCTGAACGCGCGGCTGTCTCCGCCCGGCTCCATGCGCATATCCAGCATGGGCAAGGTATTCTCTTGGAAACGCGGACGCCAGCACTACACTTTGATGAGCGACGTGTCCCGCGACCTTCTGGGCCGCATAGCCGAAGGCGCCGTGCCTCCCAAGACCGCCAAGAAACAGTCCGCCCCCCGGCCCGCGTCCGAACCCCAGCCCGAAGGCCGCATCCGCTGGACCAAACTCGCGGGCAGCGTGGAGTCCGCGGATCTGCCGGGCCACCGCATCTGGGTCAAGACCAAGACCGGCAAGAGCCGGGATTTCGCCCTAACTCCGGACAGCGAGATATCCCGGGACCAAAAGCCGGCCGCGCTATCGGATGTAAAACCCGGAGACAAGGTCGCATTATTGCGCTACAACAGCGCGACCCGCGAGATCAAGAAGATCGAATTGTCTCCGGCCGCTTCGCGCTGGCGCTAGGCTGGCCCGCGGGTCAGCGCTTATCGAAAAGCCCGGGATGCATCTCGGCCAAGCGGCCGCGCACTCCCGCCAGCAGCGCGCGGAACCGCA
Organism: Elusimicrobiota bacterium; assembly: GCA_041660645.1. GTDB lineage: Bacteria > Elusimicrobiota > Elusimicrobia > UBA1565 > UBA9628 > UBA9628. Next base: position 969 of record JBAZVY010000161.1, read on the forward strand.
GCTCCTGCAAACGCGCCACTTCCGGCGAATCCCCATATACGCGGTGGAAATAGCCGGCGGCATCGGATTCCAGGGTCTCGAACACTCCGTCCAGCTTGCCGCTGGCTTGCGCGGCCTGCGCCGCGCGCTGGGCCGGGCCGAAGAACAGGTTCCCGGGCTCCGGATCCTGCGCCGCCCGGACCGCAGCCTCGGACTCCAATACCCCGGCCTCCCGCGCCAGACCCAGCAGCAGATACCGCATGGCCTGGGCCAAGGAACGCGCCGGCACGTTACGGCCGAACCCCAGGCTGCGATAGCGCACATCCGCCATATGGCCGGCCCGGAAGCGCGCCCCGGCCAGCCACGCGCGCCGCACCTCCGGCCGCGGGGCTTGGAACAGCCCCGGGTACATGTCGGCTAAAGACTCGGCCACGGCCCGAAACTCCCGAGCCCGCTCCAGATCGGCTCCATCCCAGCCGCGGCCGATCGCCGTCAGCGGCGGCGCCCGGCGCGGCCCCGCCGCGTCCGGATGGTACGCGGCGAGCGCGGACTCCACCAGGCCCGGTTCCAGATGCGGCCGGCGCAAGTCGGCCAGGACCTGGCCCTTGATCTCGGCTCGGGCCTCCGGGCCCAATTCCGCGCGTTCCGCGAAGAATATCCCCAAAGCATGCTCCAAGGCGCGCGGCCCGGAGAGCCGGTAGCGCCGCATGGCCTCCGGCAAAAAAGCCAAGAACTGCTCGCGCATGGCGCCGCGCGTCTCGAACATGTCCGCGCTCAACTGCCCCGCCCAGCGCAAGTTGGAAAAACTCCACGAGGATTTGATCGCGTCTATCTTGTCGCTGGCGCGCTGGACCGCCAGGTCATAGGCCGCTTCCGCGGACGCGCCCTGGCGCCTGTCGATGGCCGCCACCGCGCCCGTGATCGTGCCCACCCGGCTGGGGTCCTTGCCCGCGGCCCGGGATTGCTCCGCCACCCAGGCCCGAGCCTGCTCGATCATGGCCGGGCTGGGTTCAAAATCCGGCTCTCCGGGCCCGAACTTGGCCCGGGCCACGGCCGCCATGAGCGCCCGGCCGTCCGCCGTGCGCGCGATCAGCGCCGCCACGAACTGCCGCACCGCCGGTTCCGGGCCCAACACATGGAACTCCTTGCCGAAGTCGCGCACCGCAGCCAGGCCTTCCGGGTCCGAGGCCCGGGCCTGGGGCAGATCCCCTGGCCGGACCAAGATCTGGGTCTGCGTTTCCCGCACCAGGCGTCCCATGGCCCGGAGCACCGCGTCTCCGATATCATGGCCGAACTGGGGGTGGTCGTTGACCGCTTTGAAATTGTCTATCTCGAAACTATAGAGCGTGTCGTGGACGGCCAATAGCTCGTTGAGATGGTCCTGCACGTACTCCCGGCTCTGCAGCCCGCTGGCGGCGTCGACATAAAGATCGCGCAAATACGGGCCGGCGCGCTCCGGTCCCAGCGTTTCGTACGCGGCCTGGTACTCCCGACGGAATGACTCCGAAGCCGCATCCGCGCGCGCCTCGGGCTGGTATCGGGCCGGGATCGGCCGCGCCGAGCGCTCCAAGACCCGGATGCCTCCGGAGGACTCCTCCGCGGCCACGGCGTTCTTGCCGCCCGCGGTCTTAGCCTGGTCCAGGGCCGCATCCGCGCGCCGCAAGGAATCCACCAGCGCCTCCTCCGCGGGCACGCCCGCCGCCCGCAGGCCGGCCACGCCCAACGACACGGTACCCACATGCCGCCGGACCGCGTCCACGTCCACCCCCCGGCCCGTGGCCCGGGCCTTGGCTTGAGCGTCCTTCACCGCCTGATCCAACACGAGCCGCATGGTCTCGGACGCGTTGCCCTTGACCCCGTGGCTGCGCGCGAACTCCTTGAGGATCTCCCCCAACTCCAAATCCGCGGCCCGGAACCGCTCTCCGGCCTGGCGCACGGCTTCGGCCGCCATGCGGCCCTCCCCGGCCTTGGCCAGAATGAGGATCTCCTCGCCGCCCTTGCGGATGACTTCCACCCGGGCTACGGCTTGCGCCGCCTGCCGGGCGCGGTCCGCCAAGCGGCCGATCAATTCATCCGTCATCTTGCCGCCCACGCGGTTGCCAAAACGCAGGCGCAGCGCCCGGTCCACGGACCCGAAGCTGTCGCCGTCCATCATCACGGTCTCATCGTACTCCGCGGCCAAGGCCGCGGCGTTGTTGTTCAGGAACTTATTATTATGCAGGCCGCTGATCAGATCGGTATAAAGCCGGGTCAAAAGAGGCCGGATCGTGCCCGGGGGCAGGCCCCGAAGATAGGCCGGCACGTCCGAATCGGAGTGCGCGGCTTCCAGCGCGGAGCGGATCAGCCCCGGATCTATACGGGGCGCGGCCGGCGCCTTCTTAAGCCGGAGCGTGGCCAGCCGGTCGGAGAACCGGACCCGCATGGCTTCGGCGGCCTCGGATAGGGCTCGCCGCGCCGGCAAGGATTGACGCAACTGGCGATAGGCGGCTCCGCCTTGGACGCGCCGTTCCAGCTGGGTCGCCGGCTGGTCCGCGGCCGACGCGGCCGCCGCCGCCCCCCCTGCGGCCTCCGGGGCCGCCGGGCCCGGCACGCCCGCGGCCTTAACCCCGGACGGAGACGGCTCCGGCTGCGCTCCCGTAAACGCCCCTGAGAACGACTGCTGCGGCGTGGGCGCGGGATTGACCATCGCGGCCGGAGCCAATCCCGAAGCCGGCGCCAGCCCGCTCAACGCCGGGGCCGCGTCCAGGGGCTTCCAACCCGGCGCGCTCAAGCCGAAGCCGGGCGTGCCCGCGTTGCCCGGGCCGAACAGGAAAGCGCCGCCCAGCGGGACCGCGGGCGCGCCTGTTTTGGCCGGCGCCTTAGCATTGGTTTTTACTTCAGAAGCCGAGGCAGGGCCCAGGCATGCGGCGATGGCTAGGCAGAGAAAAAGATAGCGCCACTGTCTGAGGGGAGGCGACAGCATGCTATTAGTTTAACGGGATTCTCGATATTGTCAATCCCGCAAGGTATAATGACTGCATGGCGGATATGTCGGTCTGGCAGTTATCAGCCCTAGGCGCGCTGGTGTTCTTCGCCGGCGTGGTCGACGCCTTAGCCGGCGGCGGCGGCATGATCACCCTGCCCGCCTACCTTTCCATGGGGCTGCCCCCAGCCCTTCTGCTGGGCACCAACAAGCTGGCCTCCTCCATCGGCACGGTGGCCTCGGCCGCCCGGTACCATCATCATCTGCGCTTTTCCATACGGAAATTCCTACCCGTGCTCGCCTGCACCCTGTTCGGCTCGGCCTTAGGCGCGGGCCTGGCCCTATGCCTGGACCCGGGGTTCATCCGTTACATACTGCTGGCCTCTTTGCCGGTCGTGGCCTACTCCGTGCTGTCCCGCCACGATTTCGGCCGCCACGACCGCAGCCACGAACTGCCTGCGGGCGAACTGCGCCGCCGGTCCTGCCTGCTCGGCGCCGGAATCGGGTCTTACGATGGATTCTTCGGCCCGGCCACCGGGACCTTCTTCGCCTTGGCCTTGGCGCGCTGGTGCCGCCACGACCTGCTCCAGGCCACGGGCCGGGCCAAGGTCATGAACCTGGCCTCCAACCTGGCGGCCTTGGCCGTGTTCCTATGGTCCGGGCGCCTGGACATCCGCCTGGGCCTGACCATGGCCGGAGCCAGCCTGGCCGGCCACTGGCTGGGCGCGCACTTGGGCTTGCGCAAAGGCACGGACGTCATCAAGCCCGTGGTGGCCTTGGTCTGCGCCCTGCTTTTCCTGAAGATCCTGCGCGACACCCTGCGGCCGTAAACCGACCGGCCCCGGATACGCGGACGGCCCGAAGATGCGCCGCGCCTCGGACTGATTGTGCGCGCGGCAAAGCAGCCGGATATTGGACGGGTCGTTGGATCTGCCGCCCAAACCCCAAGGGATGACGTGGTCCCATTCCAGCCAGGCGGTCTCCCCGCAGCGCGTGCCGTCGGGGGCTTTAAAGGCGCAGCGGCCGGAATCCCTCCGCCAGACCGCGTCCCGCACCCACTTCGGTATATACCGGCCGTAGAGCGAAGTCTCCGCGGGCGGCCGGTCCGTAGTACGTTCGCGTCCCGGCTTATCCGGGCGCTCCGCCTCCACCAGCCGGCGCAGGGCCTCGCCCACCAGTTCCTCCATCCGGCCGGATGGGAACCGATGCCGGAGCAGGTCGCGCGCCTCCTCCAGCCAGCTCTGCACCTCGTCTCCGGCCGCGAAAGTGAACATCAATCGTTCCGGCGGCCGAGGCGTCGGAACTTCGGCGGACAGCGGCTCCTTTCCCGGCGCGCCGGCGCCGTTGGGCTCCGGGGCGGCCGCCGGAGCCGGGGGCAATACCCGGACACTGTCGCGGGGTTCTGCGGCCGCGGGGGAGACTCCGGCGATCAAATGCGACAATTCCCGCGTGCCCAGGCGCGCGGCCTTACGCAGCAGTCCCTCTTGATTATCAGGTGTAAGCACCAATTCCAGCATGGAAAGTCCGAGCAGGTGCATCTCCCCTGCGGCCAACATGCGCGGCAGTTCCGGATACTTTTGGGCCGCCCGCGCCACCCGCACCCGCCGCGCCGCGTCGCTTTCCGCATAGCCCAGCTGCCGGGTCAGATACGCGAACACCGAAGAATAGCCCCGCGCCTGGCAGACCCAGCGCAGCTCGACCGCGCCCAGATGGGCCAAGAATTCCGCCAAGCCGGCCCGCTCGGCCGCGGCTAAAGCCTCCAGTTTGGCCAGCAACGTCTCGCCTGACAACGATTTCAAGTCCATGTCAGCCCCTCACTTCCCAATGCCCGCCCTTGTCCGGAGCCGGCCGGAATGGTTGCAATCCGATAGCGCTGAAGACGACTATTAGGTTTATTGGAGATGGTGCAAACAATGGCCCCTTGGCCAACCAGACCCCGAATAATCTTATTAAGCTGCCCAGAAATACTTTTATGCCCCAGACGAGCGGAAATTTGAGCCTTACTCAATGGCCCGTCTTGGAGCAGTCCCAGGACACGCTGCACCAGTGACTCTGGCTGCGACTCTAGCCGAGACTTGGCAGCCGATTGTGGGGCAGCTTGCGGGCTCTTA
>JBAZVY010000162.1:0-5164 GCA_041660645.1 Elusimicrobiota bacterium
AAGTAGGTCAGGATGCGGGCGAACACTTCCTTGGCTCCGGGGCTGGCTGCGCGCTGGATGAAGAACGGCCGCCAAGCCGCGTCGAACATGTTGACCACCATCATCATGAATATGCCCAGGCGGTAATTGGCTTGGTAGAGCCCGGCCGTGGCCTCGTCGGTCATGCGCAGCAGTATGGGCCGGTCTATGACCTGCACCATCATGGAGGCCAGGCCCGCGGGCAGCAGGGGCAGGGCGAAGCGCGCCAACTGGGGATATAGGGCTCGGTCGAACCTGGGCCGCAGCCGGGCCATGATCACGGGCGAAACCATGGCGAAGGTGGCGCAGGCGGTGAGCAGGCTGGCTAAGAACACGCCGCGCACGCCCAAGGGCAGCAGCACCAGGAAGGCGTAGTTCAGGGCGATGTTCAAGCCGATATTGGCCACTTTGATGCCGGCATAGGTGCCGGGCTTGTGGGCCAGGCGCAGGTCGGCGAACGGGATCAGGCAGAGGGTGTCGAGCATCATGATCCAGGCGGAATAGCGGATGATGTCGGATAGGGGCGCGGGCACCTTGGCCAGCTCGGCCAAGGGGCCGGCGCCGACATGGATCAGCACGGAGAAGATAAGGGAGGTCGCCAGCAGGGACCAGAAGGGCGTGGAAAAATCATCCTGGTCTTGGCGGCCGGCCGATTTGGAGAAGCGCATGAAGGCGAAGTCCATGCCGTGGCTGTAGAGCACGCTGCAGAGGGCGATGTAGGAGAATACCGTGGCGGTCACGCCGTAGTCGGCCGGCGACAGGCAATGGGTGTACAGGGGCAGGAGCAGGAAGTTGAGCAGGCGCCCCACCACCGTGGAGAGGCCGTAGACCAGGGTCTCGCGGCCGAAGCGCTTCAGTTCCCAGAGCATCGGCCGGATTCTAGCAAATCTTTATTTGCGGAAGCGGAAGCCGCAGGGGCCGTTGGCGCCTACGGAATCCCGCTCCTGGATGTCGCGTTCGTCTATCGGGAAGACCTTGCAGATCTTGGGGCGGCGGTTATGGATCCGGCAGCGGCTTTTGCCTTCGGGCAGGCATTCCAGGAACGGGCACTCGAACAGCAGCCGGCAGCAGAGTCCGCAGCGCAGGCACTCGCCTTGGCGCAGCTTGTTCATCTTGGCCACGTAATCGTGCTGGATGTTGGCCAATGCGATCCGGCGCAGCTTGCCCATGCCTTGATCCATCTTGGCTTTGACCTTGGGCGACAGCTTGGGAGGGCGCATAGCCGCCAGTCTCTTGATCCTGTGCATCCTGTAGATTGTAGTACCTTTTCTCCCCTCCCCTCAAATTTCTATGATGGAAGGATGCGAGCTTGGTCTTGGTGGCTGCCGGTGGCGGCCTGGTGCCTGGTGATATTCGGATGGTCGGCTGTTCCCGACCTTAAGAGCGGGCTGGACCTGGATTATCCGCTGCGCAAGGCCGCGCATATGACGGAATACGGCGTGTTGTTCTTCCTGACCCGGCGGGCCATGCTGGGCAGCTGGAGCCCGGCCCGGACGTGGACCGGGCCCGCGCTCCTGTTCTGCCTGCTCTACGCCATGAGCGACGAGTATCATCAGAGCTTCGTGCCCGGGCGCATGGGCCTATGGAGCGACGTGCTCTATGACTTGTCCGGAGCGGCGGTGGCTGCGGCCGCGGCCGGGTCCCGGTTCTGCCGAGGACGGAATTGGCGCTGGTCATGAGCGGACATCATCCCCACCCCCCGGCGGCTTGCGCATTCTTCCGACTGGCGCATCCTTGGCGCACCAGCCTGCAGCTCGCGGGCCTGCCCGAGATAGCCTCCGGCAGCTTCAGCTTCGCGGTGCTGGGCGACGTGGAGCCTTGCCGTTTCCGCATCGGACGTCTGCTCTTCAACCGGCCGCGCGTGTTCGCGCATCAGCTCCGCTGCATCCAGGCGCAGCCCGTGACTTTCTGCGTCCAGCTCGGGGATATGGTCAGCCGCGGCTCGGAACACTATTACCGCCGTTTTTTGGAAGACCTGCATGACCTGGAAGTGAAGAAGCCCTACCTTACGGTCATCGGCAACCATGACCGTTCCCGGCCCAACGGGCCTTCCCATGCCCGCATGTACCGGCGCATATTCGGACGCAGCAACTATCGTTTCGACTACGGCGGGGTGCGCTTCATCACGGTGGACACCAGCGCCCGGGGCCTGCGCCCGTCCCAACTGCGCTGGCTGTCCCGGGCCTTGGATACGGACCTGCGCAAGGTCGTATTCACGCACATGCCGCCCGTGCAGCTCAACCTTTGGGGCGGCTCCTTCGCCCACGCCCACGGCGGCTTCAGCCGGGGCGCGCGCGAGTTCACGGAGATGATGGCGGCCGCGGGCGTGGCGCGGGTCTACGCCGGGCACGTGCACGCCTTCGGGGTGCAGGATTATCTGGGCGTGCGCTATGTGCTCACCGGCGGGGGCGGCTCCGCGCTGTTCCCATCCGGAGCCGCGGACCGCTTCCACCATTACCTGACCGTGAGCGTGACTCCGCACGGCCTGCGCGAGTCCGTGCATCCCTTGGACGGCCGTCCGTTCCATATTCCGGAAGCCAAGGTGATATTGCCGCATGTGCCCACCCATTGGCTGGCCCGGGTGCTGGGTTCGATTTTGGTCTGGTGGCTGGGTTGAACCGCGGGGAGGGCCGATTGCGACACAAAGAGATCGCCGTCAAGACGTCTCGCCGTATGGAATTCGTGGACGTGACCCGGCAGGTGGATGAATTCTTGGCGGAGGCGAAGGCGGATTGCGGGCTCTTGGTCCTGTTCGTGCCCCACACCACGGCCGGCGTGACCATAAACGAGAACGCGGACCCGGACGTGCCCCGGGATATGCTCGCCTTCACCGCGGAGCTGGTGCCCCAGGACGCCGGCTTCCGGCACGGCGAGGGAAATTCCGACGCGCATATAAAATCCTCCTTGTTCTCCCCCTCTCTGACCTTGATCGTGGAGCGGGGGCGTGTGGTCTTGGGCACTTGGCAGGGCATATATTTCACGGAATTCGACGGGCCGCGGGCGCGCAGATTGCTCATGAAGTTCATGCCGGACCGGTAAGGAGATCGCCATGCTGTTGAGCCAGGTGCAGTTGGAAAGATACGCGGAAGTCTTGATCTGGGGTCTGGGCGCCCAGCGCAAACATCGCCTGCGGCCGTATGATACCGTGCTCTTGCGCAGCGACCCGGCGGCCCTGCCTTTGGCCGAGGCCGTGTACCGCGGGCTCCTGCGGCGCCGGCTGCACGTCATCCCGCGCTTCTCGTCTTCGCCGGCCATGGAGAAGGATTTTTTTACTTTATCGGACTCGACCCAGCGCCGCCGCATCCATGCGGGCGAGAAAGAGCTCTGCGCAGACCTGCACGGACTGATATCCCTGCATGCGCCGGAGTCGCTGACCCATCTCAAGGACGTGGACCCCAAGCGCATGTCCGAAGTGGCCATCGCCCGCAAGCCTTTGCGCGACATTTGGGACCAGCGCGAGGCCCAAGGCGATTTCAGTTGGACCTTGTGCACTTATCCCACGCCGGAGTTGGCGCGCAAAGCCCGACTCTCCCTGCCGGCTTATACCGCGCAGATCGTAAAAGCCTGCCTGCTCGATGCGAAAGACCCGGTGCGCAGATGGCGGGATATGTATCGCGACTGCCAAGGCATCAAGCGCTGGCTGAAGTCCCTGGACATGGATATGATACGGGTCGAGACCGAGAGCATGGACCTGGAGATACGCCTGGGACGACGCCGCTGCTTCCAAGGCATCAGCGGCGCCAATATCCCTTCCTTCGAGGTGTTCACCTCTCCGGATTGGCGCGGCACCCGGGGCGTATATTTCGCCAATCTGCCCTCTTTCCGCAGCGGCAACATCGTGCGCGGCGTGCGTTTGGAGTTCCGGGACGGCCGGGTCGTGAAGGCCACGGCCAGCCAGGGCGAGTCATTTTTGAAGAAGACCCTGGCTGCGGATCCGGGCGCCTGCCGCATAGGCGAGTTCTCCCTCACCGACGTGCGGTTCTCCCAGATCGACAGATTCATGGCCGACACCCTGTTCGACGAGAATTTCGGAGGCCGCAACGGCAACTGCCACGTGGCCGTGGGCGCTTCCTACGCGGACACTTTCGACGGCGATCCGGCGCGCCTGACTCCGGCTTTGAAGCGCAGCCTGGGATTCAACGAATCTTCCGTGCATTGGGATATGGTCAACACCGAAGCCAAGCGCGTGAGCGCGCGGCTGCGCCGGGGCGGGCGGGCCACGGTCTACGAAAAAGGCAGATTCTGCTGCTGATTTTCAACTTAAAGAATAAGACTTAGGGCCCATATGCTGTTGGGCCCAATACCTCCCAGCCCCTAGGCCTTACGTTTCTATCTAGAAAACCCAGGCCTTGGTAGACTCTGGGCATGAAGATAAACGAAAAGAGCGCCCTATCTTTGGCTTTGGCCGTCATCCTGCTTTCCCCCTCGGCGGCTCCGGCCGCGATCCTAAAAGCCGGCCCCGCTAAATCCGCCGGCCTGGGTTTGCCCGGCAGTCCTATCCGCCGGGCCGCTCTGCCCGGCGCCCGCAATGGGATGCTTCCCGCGCCTTTTACCCCCGGACTTACTGCCGGCTTGAACTTCCCGGCCTTGCCCTCGCCCCGGGCGAAGGGCCCGGCGGCCGGCTCCAGTTTCGGCAGCGCGTCGGCGCAGCCGGCCGGGGAGATCGGGCCGTCGGTGGTTTTACCCCAGGCCGCCCGTCCCGAGGTCCTGGCCGCCTTGCAGAACGTGTCGGATGCGGCCGGCTCCGAGGCCTTGAGCGCCGGGAACTCCGCTTCCAATATGGTGTTCACCCAGTTCTTCGACGGCAGCGCCGCCCGGCGGGCCGTGCCCGCAGACAGCGCGGGCCGGGAGCTGACTGCCGGCCAAGGCCATCTCAGCCGGCCGCCCCAGTCCGTGGTCCCGGATGTGGTCACGGTCTGGCAGCCGGCGGCCGCGGCCGCGGAACCGGACCTGGATGTGCGCCAGAACAATGGGCCCGTGGAAAAGGTAGGTACGGAATCGGTGATCGCCGAGTTGTCCCCGGTCGGGACCGAGGCCGTGGCTGTGGAATTGCCCGAGCCGGCGCTGCGTGATGATAAGGCGGCGCTGCAGTCTTGGCTGGTAGCGGGCGGGGTCCGATACGCGGCCATGGTATCGGGCGGCGTGC
>JBAZVY010000162.1:5174-6011 GCA_041660645.1 Elusimicrobiota bacterium
CGGCAACATATTCCTGTATCGCCGGGCCGCGGCTCAGACCTTGCGGGTCAACGTGCCCGCGGCTTTGGTCGGGCCGGTGGCCGTGAGCGAGGACGGGCTTTCGGTTTACGCGGTGGTGGGCGGCTTGCTGCAGCGTTGGGCCGTCGGCGTCAATGGGCTAGATGAGCATAAAGGCCGGGTCATCAAGGCCGGGTATCTAGGAGCTTCCGGCATCACTGCTTTGGAGCCGCTCAACGACGAGGACTTGGATAAGGCCGGTTCCGGAGTGCAGATCGTGATGCCGGGCCAGCGCCTGTATTGGGAGAAGGAACACGTCGTGAGCCAGACCGAGGAACCCGAACAGGTGCTGCGCAACGGGTCCTTGTATCGGGGACTGACCCCCATGGGACGCTCGCTGTATGTGGAAAAGGCAGCGTTTGGCACCCGTGTGTGGATCAAGCCATTTTTCGGCAAAGAGACCAAGCTTGAGGACATGGGCAGTCTGCCTTTCGAGATCAAAGCCGTGATTCCCGCTACGACCCGGGGCATATTTTACGCGGTGGCGCCTGGAGGTCTGGTGGAATGGGACGTGGTCAATAAGCGCTACCGGCTCTTCCCGGTGCCTGGACTGGATCCGGAAGTCTCTGGCCAGAATCCGGCCTTGAGCGTGGACGCGGAGGGCCGGGTGCTCATCGCCACGGGCCGGCGCTTGCATCAATTGGAATTGGGGCCGGCTCGGGAATTCCTGGACAGCAAGGCCGCGGAACTGCGGCTCTGGTCCCAGTCCCACCCCATGTACGTCAAGGACGGGGCCCTGCGCATCGGAGATTTCAGCTTCCCTATAGGCGTCCAGGCGCC
>JBAZVY010000163.1:0-6001 GCA_041660645.1 Elusimicrobiota bacterium
CGAAATCCATCTTGGCTCCCCACCAAGTTATGGGGCCCAGACAATTGTCCTTCATGCTTATGGCGCTCTGCTCGCTGGCGATCATGCCGGCCTTGACCGCGATCAGCACTCCGCGATTGACGTCGCCCAACGCGCGCAAGGTGATCCTATCTACAGAGGCCTCATCCGGTACCTTTATGCCGCCGCCTACCCCGTTGAGCGTGACCGCGGGCATGGCCGCGATCACCTCTTTGCGCCGCCCCTTGACGAACACCTTCTGGAACCTGACGATGCGCCGGAACTTGCCGTCCGGCAGCTGTACCCGCAGCAAGAGATAGCCTCGGCTGCCGTCTTTATTTACGTATATGCCGGCGGTCTTATCCGCCGATATGGCGTCCTGGCCGCCCGCCATCTTCATGAGGGCGACCTCCTCGGTCTTGCCCTCTTCCAAGGTCATGGACTGCGGCGTGGTGGGCAGTTCCGCGTCCGGACCGAATTCCACGGCCGCGGCCTTGCCCGCACCGGATGGAGCTGGGCTGCCCGCGACGGTCTGGCCGCCCTTCTTGCCTTTTTTCTGGGGCTGATCAGACGAGGTCCCGACCTCGTCTACCGCCGCCTCTCCGGCCGCGGCCTTGCCCTTGACCGGCCAGACCAGTATCGCGCGGCTCTTGCCCTTGGCTATGAGCTCCTTGCCCGAAGTGCTCACATTGAAGCGCTCATGCTTGCCGTAAGCCTTGATGCCCCCGGCCAAAGCCGCGGCCGCGGCCTTGCGGGCGCCCGCGGAATAGCCGGCCTGGGCCATGGCGTCATCCAGCAGGTCTTCGTGCATTATGATGATCTGCTTGTTCTGCACGCTGCCCATGGGCATATACGGATGGCTGCCGTTCTGGGACGGTATTTCATGATTCAGGTCGTAATACAGCGTCCCTAACGGACAGGAGAAAGCCAAGAAATGCTTGGCCACGGCCCGGACCTCATCGGGAACCGGAGCTCCGATTTGGGCCTCGCTGGCCTTCTCTATGGTCGGAGACGGCATGTTGCCTGCGCTGAACAGACGCTGCGGGACCACCCAGATATTCCGCATGGAAAAGGTCTCCTCGCCCTGCCTCAAGGTCAATATCCGGGTCTGCTCCCAAAGCTTGGGATCTAGTCCGGCCTTGATGCGCATGTTGCGCCTGTAGCCCTTGGGATAATAGATCTTCTCAATGTCGTTGAGGTCGGAAGGGATCACATCCGGGCCGCCCTCTTCGCCCGCCGTGGTGGACGGAGTCGTGCCGCCGCCGCCCTGGACCGGAGGCTTGGGCTCGGCCGGAGGCTCGCCTTCCTTGGCCTCGAGCAGGCCCAGCTCTTGATTATAGACCAAGTTATAGTGCTTGCCGTTCACATAGCCTATCGGATTCTTGCCCAACAGCGTTTCATTGACGCCCTCGGAACTGCGTTCGTTCACGTCCGCCATGAACGAGGCCTTGGTGCTGTCGCCTTTATCGAACTTAGCCTTCAGATCCATAGGGTAGAACAACATAGACCCCCGGGTCCCGCCCTGGCCCATGACCAGGAACTGCTTGCCTCCGATCTCGGTCACATTGCCGGCATCCAGCACCTGCTCCGTGCGCAGTTGGCGCAGCTGCCACAGGGAGGTTTCCATGGGCTCCACATTGCCCCCCTTGCGGCCGAAGGACAACTTGGTATTGCCGCCCGGCTGGGGCTCGAACTGCAGCGTGTATTCGGGCATGCCCGGCTTACGGTCGTCCAAGGGGAACTTGATCTCGCTCTGCTGCGTGGATATGGCGAACTCGCGGTAGAGGATGTCGCCTCGGTTGGTTATATCGAAGATCCCGATCTTATCCACGAGCCGGTCGCCGTCCTTGGCCGTGATCAACTTTATGGCGATCCGCCTTTCAAAACCATCCCGCTTGCCCTTGACCCACATGACCTTGCCGCCCTTCTCATAAAGGTCGACGAAACTGAAGCCCTTGGCTAAGCCCTTCATGACCTGGCCGCGGCCCGCTCCGGCGGCTACGGCGCCGGCCTCCTCCTTCTTATTCCTATCCAATATACTCTGCACCAACTCCGCCTTGACCCGCGGGTCAGCCAGTATGGAATGGGCCTTGGCCGCGGCGAAGTTGAGGAATGAGTGCGCCCATTGGGGTTCTCCGCTCATGCATTGATGCTTGGGGGCCTTGGGATCGGCCTTAGTCCACAGCTTCAGCTCCGAATCGTCAGCCAGCATCTGAGCGCGCACCGTGCCCTTGGCGGTGAGCGCCTGGGCCAGGAGCGGCTCGGCCGTGACCCACGCCGGAGCCTGGTCGCCCGCCCCCATGACGAAGTAGAGCTCCGCCGCTTCCATAGCCTTGCTCTCCAGGACCTTGCCGGAGACCCATTTCGAGGGCTCGGCCATGAGCCGCTTCATGACATCATCCTTCTTGCGCACCGCGCCCGCTATGAACTGCCCTGCGGCTTCCTTGTCCAGGTACTGGGCGAAGCGCTCGGCCATGGATTTGGCGACGGCCGCTTGCGTATTGCTATCCAGCAACATCTGGCTAAGGATATTGACCAGATCGCTCTCGGCCTTAGGCTTAGCCGCCGCAGGCGCTCCGCCGTTGGCGACGCCGGCCGCATCCCCCGGCTTGGGCCCAGGCTGCGTCCCCGACCCCGCAGCCGCAGCCCCCGCCTCATCCAAGGCCGTCTGCAGCAGGCTTTTATTTTTCTTGTTCTTCTTGGTGAGCGAAGTGTACAGTTGCGCATCGCTGGCCTGGGGATTGGCATTTTTCAATTTATCTATGGCCGCCAGCACCTTGGCGACCGCCGGCTTGCCGAGCTTCTGCATGCGCGCGAAATCCTGGGGATGGTGGTTCTTTATCCTCTGGAATATGCCGGCATAACGCGCCTTCTGTTCAGGCGCGAGATCCGCCAGCAAGGCCTGGACCTCCGGGCTTATCGCCACGGGCTTGGGCGCTGGGGTCGGCTGGGGCCTGGGTTTAGGAGCGGCGGGCTTGGGCTGGCCCGCAGGGATCTGCGAAACATCAGCCGGGGTGTTTATATAAAAATTGCCGAACAGATTGGTCAAGCGGATGCCCGCCAGAGGCTGCTTATTGCCTACTTGGCCGTAAAGTTCACAGGATTGATCATGGGTCCTGGGTTTTTTATCCGCCAGCAGATAATAGGTGCGTCCGCCTCCGGTCACGCGCATCCATTTGGCCGCGGTCTGGGTCTTCACCGGCGTAGGCTGTTCCACCAATAGGGCCGCTGCAAAATGCGGCAGTAGGGCCGCGGCGCCGAGTATGATGGCAAGAAAGATCGCCATGCGGGATTTGGGGTTCATGGTCTTCTCCGTTTTATACTGCTGCTATATATGCCTATTGCTATTATCTCCTGCTCCGCACCATAAAACTATTTAGCCGCCGGCGCGGCCGGGGCTTCGCCGGCGATCGTCTTTCTATGCGTCTCGATGACCTGGACTAAGCCGCTGCGCTCATCATCCACGTACTTGATGAGCCGCTCGACTTTGGGCTGGTTCGCGGTTACGGCGCCTTCGCGGTTCGCTCTTAAGCGATCGGTATAAGTAGGCGCCGGAGTCAACGAGGTTTTATCCATGGCTTGCTGCACCGCGGTATTGAACTCCGACACGGTCATGGCCGCCTCCGGCAGCGCCACCTTGTCCTCGGTCTGGAGAGACTTTATCGCCTCCACCTTAGCGTCCAAGGTGGATTTAGCGTTGCTCACCACTTGGCCCACATCCGAGAACACCTTATCCCGCAAGTCTTTCCCCTCTCCGTCAAGCTGCACCCATCGGATGCCCCGCTTATCCACATCGGCTGCGCCCGCCCGGATCCAGGCCTCTAGGCTGGAATAATGCGCTTTGATCAGCGCGGTGGCCTGGCCGGCGCCGCTCGCACTCGTCAAGGCTGCCCCAGCCTGGGTGATCGAATCTCTGGCCTTGTCCAAGTCAGTCTTGATCTTAGGCAGATCCACAGTAACGACGTTATTGAATCTATCCTTGGCGCCCTGAGTCTGCTTATCATTCCAGGCCGTTAGCGCCTTAACTACGCTATCCGTCTTCTCCGGCGCTTCCGGCGCGAGATTGAACTGCACCTGCTTGCCATAACCCTCTAAACCCTGCAAGATAGGCGGCAAGGGCTGCATGGCTTCGGCCAGGCTCTGCGCGCTGGCTTTAAGGCCGGCATCCACGGTCGGCTCAGTCGGCTTGGCGATGCCGCAGGTCGGATAATCGCTGCCATCCATGCGATTCCTGGCTCCGGCCAAAAGCTTAGCCGCCTGCTGCAGTACGGCCGCATCCTTCAGGAGCAGGGCCTCGTCTGATTTGCCGCCTTTCGCGGAAGCAGCTTGGGTTCCCCCCAAGAAACTGCCCCCAGGGACCGCAGCCGTAGTGCCCGTTGCGCTTTCCCCCAAAGCCTTCCGTAGCGACCCGCACAACTTATCCAGACTGATCTCCGCGCCCGCAGCCTGGGAGGCGGCATCCGGCGGACCGAACACATCGTCTACCGCGGAGCCTTTGGTGGCATTGCCTTTACCGCCGGAATCGCCTGGGAAATAAAAACACAGACTCTTGTCTTTGGCGCCTCCAGCCAAGCGCAGAAGCTCATACTTGCCGTCTTTCATGCCCAGGACGCAGTAAGGCTTTTCGTTTTTTTCGTTCTTACATTCCGAGGCGACATCCCCGCCCTTGACTTCGCCCCAAGCCTCACACTTGTACTTCCCTTCCTTGCTTTTATCCTTACCCAGGTCCTTGAACGCATCCGTCATCTGGCTGGACAGGGCCTTGATGGGCGACATGACCAATTCCTTGGCGATCTCATCCTTAAGATTGGGCCACATCATCTCCTGCTTCTTGAGCTTCTCGAAGGCCAGGTCGCGCATCTTCTGGCTCCAGTCCTTCCGGGCCATGAACTCCAAAGACTCGCCCATGCTCTTGGAACTCTTATCATTGCCTCCGCCCGGGCCCTTGTCTTCCCGGCCCGAGCCGCCGGCTCCGGAATCCCCGCTGCCGCCGCCCGTGGGCATCTGGCGCGAAGCCGCCGCTTCCAGGGCCGAAGCTGCCGGTCCCGTGCGGTTGAAATCCGAACCCGCGTTGGCCGCGGCCTTCTTCAATGCCTCCATGGCTCCGGCGCTGGCGTTCTGCGCGCCCCGCGCGCCCGCGCCCCGGTAGCCCGGAGCCGCGGTGACGCGCTGCAAGGCATTGCTCTCCGCCGCGCGATTGGGCACATTGCCGGCATTCAAGGCCGGCAAGGAATAGCCGCCCCCGCCGCCGCCCGCCGCCGCGCCCAGTCCGCGCAAGCCGGCGTTGGTCAAGGAAGTCTTGGGCACGGGCAGACTGGCCGCACGGGTAGCGGCGGAAGCGCCCTGGGAAGCGGCATTAGCCAGAGCATCCTTCCAATCCGTACTGTCCTTGGCCGGAGGCGTGACGCCCGCCGCGGGCTGCTGCTGGGCCCCCGGCCCCATGATCAGGGATGCGGGGTCGCGCACGTTGAGCGGGGTGATAAGGTCGCTGCCGCTGGCCGAGCCGCCCGGAGCCATGCCGTTAACGCCGCCCTCGTACGGAGAACTGCCGTCGCCGAAGCGGCCGGAGGAGAAGCCCCAGCCCGGCTTGAAATTAGCGCTGTCGCCGGTCTCCGGGCTCATCATAAAATGCTCGGCCAGCGGGGCCATGACCAGCACGCCCAATCCGGCGAGGATGAAAGCCAGATCTTTCTTCTTGAACTGCTTCATGCGGTCCAATAGCGACAGGCCGGAAGCCAGCCCCCGGATCTTGAGTTGGGGTTTTTTAGAGTCCTTTAGAGTGGGAATCTGGGGTTTTTGTTCCATATCGTTTCTCCTAGCCTAGCTACGGTATCACATTACCTATTACAGCTCCCCCCACGTAGGGGGCCGAAGGTCCCGAGCAGCTTCCTGGGTCCAGAGGACGGCACGCGCTATCCGCCGCGGCTTGCGCGGCGGTCAACTCAGCGCTGCTTTGGTCCCGCTGCTTGACCATGGCGCGGCACTCCCCGCACTTGCTGCTCAC
>JBAZVY010000164.1:0-5958 GCA_041660645.1 Elusimicrobiota bacterium
CCGAAGTGGAAAGGGATTTTCGGCGCCGCAGGGAAGAAGAGCGGCGGATCGAGCGGCAGCAGTATCGTCACGATTCCGGGGGATCGGATCATGGTATCGATCTTACCCCGGCGCAGGACGTGTTGGATCGGCTGCGCAGGCAATTAGGAGGGTGAGCGGCATGAAATCATCGGTTTATTTATTGGGTCTGGTTATATCCCTACCTCAAGTCGTACTGGGAGCAGGCATCCCGGCTGAAAGGGCGCAGGTCATGAACGCTAAGATGAGCGCAGTGGCGCTGGCGTTTGGCGCAGGCGACGTGGCATTGCCGATGGCGCCGGCGAGCCTGGACGGAGTCGCAGTCGAACAGCCTTTGCCGGAATTTAGATTCGATCAGGACAGCTTGTATCGGCGGGGCGCTTTGGTAGCGGATGTCTCGGGCCCCGAAGACAAGTTTTACAGGCGTATTTCGATGAAATTGATCACGGTCCGAGGGGAGGCTCGTCCGGAGTCTGGATATGAGCGGCTGGTGAATATGCTTGCGATATGTGACATCACCAATGCTTCCGACATATATTGCCACAGATTCAATATCGGGAGCGCTTTGGACGTTACATTCCCGATGGATGATAGGAGCGACAATTATTTGTGGTATAAACATGTCCTGCGGATATGGTTTTCTGAAGAAGATACCAGGATATCCTTCGGCCGCCCTGGCCATGAGGATCGCATTTCTACCACGGTCCGGCACTTGACCAGATTGCGCGCTCAGCAGGTCGTGGATGAGGGCTTTGAAATGTATGTCGGCGAAGTAAGATTCCTGGTTTTGGGACAGGGCACGCCTAAAGGCACTTTGCTGTTCTTCCCAGGAGATCTCCAAGCGCGCATGGAGGTTGATAATCTGGCGTTGTTGAAGCCCACCCTTTTGGCGGAAGTGTCTGTCCGTTCTTCAGATGGATACAATGAGTTGGTGGGGGGCCATATCCCGTTGGGTTGGGTGAAGAACCAATATTATTATCTGCTTCGCGAAGAGCCATCAGGACGGTTTATCCCTGTTCCTGGCAACCCGCCGATAAATTAGCCCTCGGCGCATTGAAGTGGAGGGGCCGGAACGAGTATAATCTTATTCTTCATAATGAACTCCTCCATTGCCGAGTGGAGCCGTCCTTGACCCATTGTCCTGTCCTTGAGGACCTGCCTGGAGCCTTGCTCCGCCTGGCCGAGACCGTGCGCTTCGGCGACATCGTAGTCCCGGCCTGCCGGCCCGAGAACCTGGGCGACCCGGATTTCCGCAGCGGCTACGGCCTGAAATACGCTTACGTGGGCGGGTCCATGGCCAACGGCATAGCTTCCCTGCGCATGGCCCAGGCTTTTGCCGAGGCCGGCATGCTTGGGTTCTTCGGAGCGGCCGGCCTGCAGCCCGAGGAATTGGAAAAAGTCATAGAACAGGCCCAGTCCGGCCTGCGCGGCCGGGTCTTCGGCTGCAACCTCATCCACAGCCCCAACGAGCCCAACCTGGAGGCCGAGGTCGTGGATATCTACCTGCGCCGGGGCGTGACCCTCATCGAGGCCTCGGCTTACCTGGACCTGACCTTGCCCTTGGTGAGGTATCGGGTCAAGGGCATCCGGCGTTCGCCGTCCGGCGAGGCGGTCTGCGCTAACCGCATAATGGCCAAGGTTTCGCGCGTGGAAGTAGCCACCCGGTTCATGTCTCCTCCTCCGGAGAAGTTCATTAAGGAGCTTTTGTCGCGGGGGGAGATATCCCAAGAGCAGGCCGAACTGGCCGCGGCCCTGCCCATGGCCGACGACGTGACCGCGGAAGCCGACAGCGGCGGACACACGGACAACCGCCCGGCCATAACCCTTTTGCCCACCATCATCGCGCTGCGCGACCGCGTGCAGGCCCAATATGGGTTCGCCCGGCCCGTGCGCGTGGGCGCGGCCGGAGGCATCGCCACGCCGGCTTCGGCCGCGGCGGCTTTCGCCATGGGCGCGGCTTACGTCATGACCGGTTCCGTCAACCAAGCCTGCGTGGAATCCGGCGCCTCCGGCCTGGTGCGCCAGATGCTGGCCGAGGCCGGCCAAGCCGACACCGGCATGGCTCCGGCCGCGGACATGTTCGAGATGGGGGTCAAGGTCCAGGTGCTCAAGCGCGGCACCATGTTCGCCATGCGGGCCCAAAAGCTCTACGACCTGTACAAGGCGCACAGCGGCTTGGACGATATCCCGGCTCCGGCCCGCGCGGCCCTGGAGCGGGACTATTTCCGCGCTCCCTGCGGCGAGATCTGGCGCCAGACCCGGGAGTACTTCCTGAAGCGCGATCCGGCCCAGGCCGAGAAGGCGGAGCGCGACCCCAAGCACAAGATGGCCTTGGTCTTCCGCTGGTATCTGGGTCAGGCTTCGCGCTGGGCTAATTCCGGCGACGCTTCCCGCAAGGTGGACTATCAGATCTGGTGCGGACCGGCCATGGGCGCGTTCAACGAATGGGCCAAGGCTAGCTGCCTGGAAGGCCCGGACCAGCGCCAGGCGGCCGTAGTCGCGCTCAATATACTTGCCGGCGCCGCCTATCTGCTGCGCATCAACAGCCTGCGCGGCCAAGGCGTGGCCGTGGCCCCCGGCTTGGCGGCTTTCCCGCCGCGGACTTGGGAAGATTTGCGAAAACTAATCGCTGACTAGAGGATCCATGAAAAAGTCCGATGACCGCCGCGTCCCGCAGGCCCTCCCGCCGATAGCGATAATAGGCATCGGCTGTCTTTATCCCCAAGCCGGGGACCTGGACGAGTACTGGGCCAACATCAAGGCGGGCCGCGACGCCATCACCGAGGTGCCTCCCACCCATTGGTCGGCAGAGGATTATTTCAACGCCGATCCCAAGAAGCCGGACCAGACCTATGCCCAGCGCGGCGGCTTCCTCAAGCCCGTGGAGTTCGATCCCGGCGAGTTCGGCATCGCGCCCAACGCCATAGAGGCCACGGACAGCTCCCAACTTCTGGGCTTGCTGGCCGCGCAGATGGCTCTGCGCGACGCGGGCTACGGACCGGACAAGGAGTTCGACCGCGCCCGGGTCAGCGTGATCCTGGGCGTTACCGGCACTCTGCAGCTGGTCGTGCCTTTGGGCGCGCGTCTGGCCCATCCGGTCTGGCGCAAGGCTCTGCTGGAGGCCGGCATACCGGCTGAGCAGGCGGAGCAGATCGTGGAGCGCATAAAGGCCGGGTTCGTGCCTTGGCAGGAGAGCTCTTTTCCGGGACTCTTGGGCAATGTGGTGGCCGGCCGCATCGCCAACCGCTTCAACCTGGGCGGCACCAACTGCGTGGTGGACGCGGCTTGCGCCAGCTCCCTGTCCGCCTTGAACCTGGCCGGCCTGGAACTGGCCACCCGCCGGGCCTCCATGGTGGTCACGGGCGGAGCCGACTGCTTCAACGATATCTTCATGTACATGTGCTTCAGCAAGACCCCGGCCCTTTCGGCCACGGGCGATATCCGGCCCTTCGACGCTAAGGCCGACGGCACCATGCTGGGCGAAGGCCTGGGCATGCTGGTCTTGAAGCGCTTGGACGACGCGGAGCGCGACGGGGACAAGATCTACGCGGTCTTGAAGGGCGTGGGTTCCTCTTCCGACGGCCGGGGCAAGGCCGTCTACGCGCCCAGCGCCGAAGGCCAGGTCCAGGCCCTGCACGCGGCCTATGCCGCGGCCGGGTTCGGCCCGGAGACCGTGGGGCTCATGGAAGCCCACGGCACCGGCACCAAGGTGGGAGACATCACCGAGGTCGAGGCGTTGAGTACGGTGTTCCAGGCCGCGGCCGGGGACCGCAAGGCTTGGTGCGCCCTAGGCTCGGTCAAGTCCATGATCGGCCATACCAAGGCTTCGGCCGGGGCCGCTGGCATCATCAAGTCCGCCTTGGCCCTGCATCATAAGGTCCTGCCGCCCACCATCAAGGTCACCCAGCCGGTTGCGCCCTTGCAAGCTGCAGACACCCCTTTCTATCTCAACACGGAGAAGCGGCCGTGGCTGTCGCACGGTCAGCCCCGCCGGGCCGCGGTCAGCGCCCTGGGTTTCGGAGGCAGCAACTTCCACGCCGTGCTCGAGGAGTACCGGCCGGCCAAGACCGAGACGGATTGGGACGGCGAAGCCCAGATCCTGGCCTTCTCGGGGCCGGACCGCGCGGCTCTGCGCCGGTCCCTGTCCGCGATATCGGGCGGCCTGGCCTGGGATGAGCTGCGGCTGGCCGCCGCGCGCTCGCGCACGGCTTTCGACGCTTCCGCCCCCGCGCGCCTGTGCCTGCTGGTGGAAAAAGGCTCCGACCTGAAGAAGACCTTGGCCGCCGCGTCCGGGGTCTTGGACGGCAAGACCGGGCCCCTGCCGGACGGCGTTTACTTCGCAGAAGGCCGGCCCGGCAAGCTGGGCGTGCTGTTCCCGGGCCAAGGCTCGCAATACGTGGGCATGGGCCGGGACCTGATCTGCCAATTCCCTAAGGCTTTCGATACCTTGCTGGCCGCGGACGAAGCCGGCCCGGACGGGACGCGGCTCAGCGATATCATCTATCCGCATCCGGCCTTCTCGGATGAGGCCAAGAAGCAGCAGGAAGCCGCCTTGCGCGACACGCAACGGGCCCAGCCCGCCTTAGGCGCGGTGGGCTACGGCGCCTATCGCATACTATCCGACCTGGGCTTGGTCCCGGATGCGGCAGCCGGGCATTCCTACGGCGAGCTCGTGGCTTTGTGCGCGGCCGGCCGTTATGACGAGCAGACCCTGCACGCTCTCTCCGCATTGCGCGGCCGGGTCATGGCCGAGGCCGGCGGCGGAGACGGGAGCATGCTGGCCGTGGCCGCGGCTTTGCCGGATATCGAGCAGGTCTTGAAAGAAGAGAAGCTGGATCTGGTCGTGGCCAACAAGAACGCGCCTCAGCAGTCCGTGCTCTCCGGCCGCAAGGCCGAGATCGGCCGGGCCGCTGCCGCCTTCAGCTCCCGCCGCATGCGCTGCGTGGAGCTGCCGGTATCTGCCGCATTCCACAGCCCCTTGGTGGAAGGCGCGCAGAAGTCTTTCCGCACCGCCTTGAAGAAGCAGGGCATGCGCAAGGCGGACATGCCGGTGTATGCCAACCAGACCGCCGGGGTATATCCCGAATCCTCCCAGACCGCCTGCGAGACCTTGGCCGGGCAATTGGTTTCGCCCGTGGAATTCGTGGCCTTGGTCCGGAATATGTACGCCGACGGCATCCGGGTATTCTTGGAAGCCGGGCCGGGCAACAAGGTCACGGGTTTGGTCTCGTCCATACTTAAGGGCCAGGAGTTCTCGGCGCTGGCCTTGGATTCTTCATCCGGCCGGCGCAACGGAGTGTCCGACTTGGGCCGGGTCTTGGCCCAGCTCGCGGCCCTGGGCTATCCGGTCAAGCTCAGCCTCTGGCAGGGCGGAGAAGAGGCGGTGGCGCATATCGCCAATCGCAAGAAGCCCAAGTTCGCGGTGAGCTTATGCGGCGCCAACTACAGGTCGTCGAAGCCGGCGCTGCCGCCTGTATCTAAGGTTTCGGCGCCGATGACTGCTCCGACTCAGAACCCGGCGCGTCCGGAGCTGGTGTCGGCGCTGCAGTCCGCGCAAGAGAGCATGAATGCCCTGCAGAAACTGCAGGAGCAGACCGCGGAACTGCATGCCCGTTTCTTGGAAGGCCAGGAATCCATACAGCGTTCCTTCCAGTCCTTGGTGGAACAACAGCACGGCATGCTTTTCGGCCAGTCTCAGTCTCCGGCGAGAGGAGAACGGCCTGCGCCTGCGGTATCGGAAGTTCCGCAGGCACTGTCCGGACGGAGACCCTTACGGCCTGCGCCTGCGGTATCGGAAGTTCCGCCGGCCCCGCCAGTGGCCGCGCCTTCTCAAGCCGTGGAATCCGTGCTCTTGGCCGTGGTCTCGGAAAAGACCGGTTATCCCTCCGAATCCGTGAATCCGGATATGGACCTGGAATCCGACCTGGGCATAGACTCCAT
>JBAZVY010000165.1:0-5896 GCA_041660645.1 Elusimicrobiota bacterium
TAATCGTCTTGCGCTCCCGAAGAAAAAAGATAGAATCGAGACAGGCGCCCCGAACCCATGACGAACATTCCCGATTCCGCCGAGACCCCGCCCGCCCCGGAAGCGCTGGCGGCGCAGATCGCCACCCTCCAGGCGCAGCTAGACGCGTCTCCGGACGGCATCTTGGTCGTGGATGCCCGAGGCCGCATGACCTCTTACAACCAACGGTTCGCGGACATCTGGAGCATCCCGCCGGAGGTCATAGCGTCCAAATCAGACGCGCTCGCCCTGAAATCGATTACCGACAAGCTGGCCGACCCCCAGCAATTCCTGGAGCGCGTACAATACCTATACCAGCACCACGAGACGCACAGCAAAGAAGACATCCTCCTTAAAGACGGCCGGACGCTCGAACGTCATTCCTCGCCCATACTCGGCCCGGAAGGCAGCTATCGCGGCCGCGTGTGGTATTTCCGCGACATATCAGAGCGCAAGCTGGCGGAGGCGGCGCTGCGAGAGAGCGAGGCCTTCACCAAATTCGTGTTGGACAACCTGCCCGTAGGCGTGGCGGTCAACTCCGTGGATGCGGAAGTAAAATTCAACTACGCCAACGACAGCTTCCTCAAACACTATCGCATAACCAGAGCCGCCCTGGATAACGCGGATAAATTCTGGGAAGCCGTTTATGAATCCCCGCAATTCCGCGCGGAGATCAGAAAAAGAGTGCTGGAGGACTGTTCCAGCGGCGACCCGGCGCGCATGCGCTGGGACAACATCCCCATAACGCGCAAGGGCGAAATCACTACTTACATCAGCGCCCGGAACGTGCCGATCCGCAAAAACAACCTGATGTTGTCCATCGTGTGGGATGTCACCGACCACAAGCTGGCGGAAGAGACCTTGCGCCAAAACGAACGCTTCTTAAGCGACGTGATCGAGAACGTGCCCGACATGATCTTTATAAAGGACGCCCAGGATCTCAGGTTCATCAGATTCAACAAGGCCGGGGAACGTCTATTGGGCTACCCGCGCGAATCCCTGCTCGGCAAGAACGACTACGACTTATTCCCCAAGAAAGAAGCGGATTTCTTCACGGCCACGGACCGGGAAGTCCTCGCCAAAAAACAGCTCCATGACGTCCCTGAGGAAAAAATACGAACGGCCCGCCAGGGAGAGCGGCTGCTCCACACGAAAAAGATCCCGATCCTGGATGATGCGGGCAATCCCAAATACTTGCTGGGTATTTCCGAAGATATCACGGAACGCAAGCTGGCGGAGGCGATCCGGATCGAAAGCGAGACGAAATATCGGGCGCTGTTCGAGCGGGCCGGCGACTATATCATCGTACTGGAGGCGGCGCCGGAAGGACTGCCGCTAATCCGCGACCTCAACGAGGCGGCGCTCAAAAAACACGGGTTCTCCCGGGAAGAACTCATCGGAAAGCCCATCTCGGTCCTAGACCTGGATGCCGGTCTTCCGAGCATCTCCGAACGGGAACGCGCCAGCTTGACGGGGGATGGCGCCATCTTCGAGGTTCGCCATCGCTGCAAGGACGGGACGACCTTCACGGCCGAAGCTTCGGTGAAGCCCTTGGATATCAAAGGGAAAAAACTCCTGATCTCCATCGAGCGGGACATCACGGAGCGCCGCAAGGCCGAATCGGCCTTGCGGGAAAGCGAGTCCCGATTCCGCATCGTGGTCGAAGGCGCGCCCGAAGCCATATTCGTGCAAAGCGCCGGCCGATTCGTATATATCAATCCGGCCGCATGCCGGCTTTTCGGCGCCGCTCGTCCGGAATAGCTGCTCGGGATGGACTTCATGGAGCGCATGGCCCCGGAGTACCGCGAGCGCATCCAGGAGCGCATCCGGGTGCAGCACGAGACCGGCCGGGCCGCGCCCATCATGGAGCAGGAATATCTCCGCCTGGACGGATCCCGGCTGCCGGTCGAGACCACGGCGGTGCCCATCCGGTATCAGGACCAGGACGCGCACATGGTATTCGTACGCGACATCACCGAACACCAACAGGCGCAGGCCGCCATAGCCAATACCCAAAAGCTCGAGTCCCTGGGGATATTGGCCGGAGGCATAGCCCACGACTTCAACAACATACTGACCGCCATATTGGGGAATCTCTCCCTGCTCCAATCGGAGATCAAAGCCAGCGGCAACGCCCTGGAACTATTCCAAGAAGCGCAGACCGCTTGCGCTACGGCCAAAGGCCTTTCCCACCAACTGCTCACCTTCGCCAAGGGCGGCCACCCGATCGTCAAGGTCATGGATCTGCGGCCCCTGCTCAAGCAGACGGCCAGCTTCTCGACCCGGGGCTCGAACGCCCGCTGCGTCTTGGAACTAGGCGATAGCCTCCTAGCCGTAAACATCGACAAGGAACAGATAGCCCAAGTGATCCAGAACCTGATGATCAACGCGGTGCAGGCCATGCCGGAAGGCGGCACCATCACGCTCCGGGCCAGGCTCGTCGCCCTGGGCGCCAACGAGCGCTCGCCCCTGGCAGCCGGGCGCTACGTGCAAGTGACCGTCCAGGACCAGGGCACGGGGATCCCGCCGCTGCATATAACCAAGATATTCGACCCCTACTTCAGCACCAAGTCCGCCGGCCGGGGACTCGGACTGGCCATGTGCTATTCCGTCATGGCCAAGCATGGCGGGCACATCTGCGCCGAATCGCGGCCCGGGGCCGGGGCGACCTTCATACTCCACTTCCCGGCCGCCGACGCAGCTGCCGTCGCGCCGGAACCCGGGCTCCCGGCGCTCACTCCCGGCCACGGCCGGATACTCATCATGGATGATGAACCCTCCGTGTCCAAAGCCTTAGCGCGCATGCTCGCGCATCTGGGCTACCAGGCCGAGTCCGTGGAAGACGGCCAAGCCGCGCTCGACGCCTACCGTCGAGCCATGGCGACGGGCAAGCCGTACGCCGCGGTCATCATGGATCTGACCATACCCGGCGGCATGGGCGGCAAAGATACGATGCGCAAGCTCTCAGCGCTCGACCCTCAAGCCCGCGCCATAGTATCCAGCGGGTACTCCAACGACCCGATCATGTCGGAATATGCCAGCCACGGATTCTCCGGAGTCCTCACCAAGCCCTACAGCATGGAAGAAGTATCCGCCGCCCTCCACCGGGTCATCGGCCCCGAAAAATAGCGCTTATTCCAGGCCCAGCTCGCAGCCCACCCCGATCCCCTGCAGGAAGGTGCGGTCATGAGATATGGCCAGTATGGCCCCCTGGAAGCGGGCCAGCGCGGTCTCCAGGAACTCCAGATTTACGAGATCGAGGTTGTTGGTCGGCTCGTCCAATATAAGGAGTTGAGGAGCCGGGTCCGCGATGAGTATCTTGGCCAAAGACGCCCGCAGTCTCTCGCCCCCGCTCAAAGTGGCCACACCCTGCAGCGCCTTATCCCCGGGGAACAGGAACTGCGCGAGCAGGTTGCGGACCTCGACCTCGTCCTTCCGGGAACCGGCCCGGACGTTCTGGAGCACGCTGCGTTCCTCATCCAGCAAGGTGGAGCGCTGGTCCAAGAAACCATACGCCACGCCTCCCAGCTTCAAGCTCCCGGATATCCGTCCCTCCAACTTCTTGAACCCGGTCAAGAGATTGAGCAAAGTGGTCTTGCCGGAACCGTTGCGCCCGGAGATACTGACCCGGGACGGCCCGTGCATGCTGAAAGTCACGCTCCGACGCCAAAGGTCGCGCTCCATGCCCGCGTACCGAAAATTCAGGCCTTGGGCGTCGAACACGAGCTTGGCTGCGGGCAAAGCCGTATCCGGGAAATCCGCGTATATGACCGGATCGGTCTTCTGGCGCGCGAACGCCGCGCGCGCGGAATCGAACTTCTCCGCGAGTTCCGCGTCCGCTCCGGACCGGATCTTGCCCAAAGTCTTCTGCGCCCGCCGCTTGCGGAGCCCGCTCACGATCTTGGGCAGTCCGGACTTGGGCTCGGACTTGCGCGCCTGCCGCATCCGCTTCTCTTGGGCGCGCAGCTTGTCCGCCCGGACCCGCGCCGCGCCGTCGCGCTCCCGGGTGGCTTGCTCCAATTCACCGGCTAGGCGGGCCCGCTCCCGGCCTCGCTCCTGTTCGTAAAAAGACCAGCCTCCGCCAAAGATCGCCAATCCCTGATTGGAGAGTTCCAGTATGGCGCCCACTTCGCCCAACAGCTCCCGGTCATGCGATATGACCAACAGGCCCCGGCGGGTCAGACGCACGAACTCCAACACGCTCTCCCGCGCGGCCCGATCCAGGTTGTTCGTGGGTTCGTCCAAGACTATGAACTCAGCGCCGGAGGCCAGTTGCTTCAGGAGCCGGGCCCGCGTCCATTCCCCGCCGCTCAAATCCGAGCAGGCAGTATCGAAGTCCATATCCGCTTGCAAAGCCCGGACCGTCCCGGCATCAGCCGGCGCGATATCCGCCCACAGCCCGCACAGATACTCTCCCGCCGCAGCCGCAGGCGGCGTCTCGAACTGGGCGAAATAAGCCACGCGGCAGTCCTGGTCGATCCGGCCTGCGACCGGCGGCAGCCCGCCTTGCGCCAACCGGGCCAAAGTCGATTTACCTATGCCGTTGGGCCCGATGAGCCCGTATTTACGGCCTGATTCCAAGGCCAAGCTGAGGCCTTTGAACACGCTCTGGCCGCTGGGCCATTCGAAATCCACGGATCTGAATATGATCGCCATGGGCAGGATCGATTTTATCTAATATCCCCCAGCGAGAGCTTGCCGGCAGTCCGTCCAAATATCATAGAATGATGGCAAGATGAACTCGAACATAATAATCGTCGACGACGATCCCCTGGTCGGACTCGTGGCCGGGCAAATGCTGGTCGGCAGCGGTTTCGACATCCAATTGATCTCGGACAGCCTGACCGCGGAAGAAATCATCCGCAGGGAGAAGCCCCGGCTCGTGCTCCTAGACATCTGCATGCCCGGTATGGACGGCATCACCCTCTGCCAAAAGCTCAAAGCCTCACCCGAAACCCAAGGCATCACCGTAGCCGCCATATCGGGCCGGGCCAAGAGCGCCGTAAAAGCCAAGATGCTGGAACTCGGCGCGGCCGACTTCATCGATAAACCCTTCGAACTCAATGATTTCCCCGGCCGCATCGCCCGGCTCATGGCCAGCGACTCGCCCTCCACCCAGCCGCCGCGGGAGTGATGGTCCATGGCCCTATTCGACTTCTACCGGGTCTCCGTGAAGCTAGCCGATGGCAGTTCGGGCAAGCGCATCCAGGTCAAAGGCGATATCTGCAACCGGACCGCCCGCGGCTACAGCGCCGTGTCCATCCGCCTCATCCTGCGCAACCAGGACCTGGTCGTGGCCAACAGCCTAGTCGTGATCTACGGGATATCCGGAGGAGCGACCAAGAGCTTCTCTCAAAACCTGGCGGGGCTGGAAGCCGGCCAACATATCGACGAACACACGAAATGCTACTGCCAGGTGGAAAGCGCCTTCTGAAGGCCAAGTAAAAGCCCACCACCGCCCATAAACTGGTATACTTACACTAGTCTAAATCGAAAGATCGTTCACCGGACTTGGTTTTATAACCCCTCTGGCCGAATCCCGCCGCGAACACGCTAGAGCACTATCACTCCAGTATCCGCCGGTGCAGAATACGGCCATAGGGGGCTTATACATGAACCAGTGCGACGCGAACACTCTCCCATCCACTTATTCCGAAGCGCATAGATGCCTGAAGAATACCGGACTCAAAAGATCGGCAAGCGCTATCTATGCATGCACCATCGCTCCATGCGGACTCGGAAAGCCGGGGGCATGTCCAGCTGCGGGCACCAGACGATCGCATGCTAGCCAACGACCGCCGCATGCGCGCCAACGCCCCAGCCGGAATACTCGAACGGACCAAGGAAAACCAAAAACTGATCCGCGCGAGCATGAAGC
>JBAZVY010000166.1:0-5854 GCA_041660645.1 Elusimicrobiota bacterium
ATGAAGTCCGCCACTCCCAGCAAGATCTCCGGACGTTGGTACACATGCCCCGGGATCACCGCCGAACGCAAGGCCTTAAGCGCATTTATGCGCCAAGTCAGGGCCGCGGCTCGGGCCAGGTCCTTTTCGCAGAAACCCAGGTCGGCCAGGCCCTGGCTGGCCAGGCGCGCGATCTCCGACTTAAGCTCCTCGGCGCTGGGCGAGGGCGCGCTCAAGGTCTTCATGCCGCCCGGCGGGAAGGAGCCTTCTCCAACAAGCGCGGAAAATTGCTGAATATGCCGTCCACGCCCATCTTTTCCAAACGGCGCGCGTCCGCGGCATCGTTGACCGTATAAACCAACACCTTGAGTTTGCGGCGATGCGCGGCGGCCACCCGCGCGGCCGTGACCTGGCGCAGGCTCAGGTTCAGGCTCTCGGCCTGGAGCGCCTTCATCTCTTCCCAAGCGGACTCCAAAGGCGTGTCGCCCAAAAGATAGCCGATCCGGGCCTTGGACTCCAGTTCCCGGACCTTGAACAATGCCGGATGCTCGAAGCTGGATATCACGCAGGACTTAAGCGCCCGGCGCTTGCGCAGAAGCGCCACCAAACGCTCCTCGATCCCGGGGTAGATGCTGGACCCGCGCTTGAGTTCCGCATGGATCTCGGTCTTATTGCCCAACAGGGCCAATACGTCCTCGAATTGAGGCACGATCTCGCCCCGGAACTTGGCATCGAACCAAGTGCCCACGTCGAATCGGCACAGTTCCTGCCAAGACATGTCT
Organism: Elusimicrobiota bacterium; assembly: GCA_041660645.1. Taxonomy (GTDB): domain Bacteria; phylum Elusimicrobiota; class Elusimicrobia; order UBA1565; family UBA9628; genus UBA9628. Next base: position 762 of record JBAZVY010000166.1, read on the forward strand.
CGTATCTGGTCGAAACGGCCGCCCACCCGGCGCAGATCCTCGTCATGGATGACCACCAGTTCCCGATGCGCGGTCTGATGCACGTCTAACTCCACGGCCCCGGCCCCCATCTCCAAGGCCAGCCGGAACGCGGACATTGTATTCTCAGGGGCATGTCCACTGGCCCCGCGATGCGCTATCAGCCGCATTTTGACAACCTCTCTAAGAAAAGTTCGTCGACTTCATCCGGTACCGTCACCCCGATGGGGCCGTCCCGGCCGCTGCGCGGACCATGGTAGTCGCTGCCTCCGGTCACGACCAATCCCAACCGGTCGGCCAGGCCCTGAAAACGGATCACATCCGAAGGCGAATGCGTGCTGTAATGCGCCTCTATGCCTTCCAGCCCGGACTTCATCCACTCCGGGATCAGTCCCGGATCCGGCAACGTGCCCGGATGCGCGACCACGGCGAAGCCTCCGGCCGCGCGGATGAGAGCGATGGCCTCCTCCGGGGGAGGACCCAAGGACGCCACATAAGCCGGCTTGCCCTGGCCCAAGAACCTGCGGAAGGCCTCGGCCCGGTTCGGCACCACGCCCTTGCGCCGCAAGGCATCCGCCACATGGGCGCGGCCCAGACTCTCGGTCGATACCCCCTGGACTTCCTCCAGGGACAGTTCCACGCCCAGCCCGGCCAGGGCCGACAATATCATCTGCACGCGCCGTATCCGGCGCTCCCGGAACTCGGCCAATCGGGCCTGCAAAGCCGGATCGGTCCAGCGTATGCCGTACCCCAAGATATGGACGTTCTCTCCGCAGCAGGTGTTTATCTCCACCCCGCAGCAGAAACGCAGCTTCAGCCCGCGCGCCGCGGCCCAGGCCTCGGGCAGGCCCGACACGCTGTCATGGTCGCTCAAGGCCAACAGCGTCACGCCGGCCTTCTCCGCCCGCGCCACTACCTCCGTCGGGGTGGCCGTGCCGTCGGAACTGGTGGAATGGGTGTGGAGGTCGATCTTGCTCAGATCATCCTCAGACCGCCACGACCTCCTTGACCTCCGGGACCTCCTTCTTCAATATCCGTTCCACGCCGCCCTTCAGGGTCATGGCCGCATGCGGGCAGCAGCCGCAAGCGCCCCGCAGGGAAACCTTGACCAAGCCCTTAGCCTCGTCCACGTCCACGAGTTCGATGTCTCCGCCGTCCGCCTGCAGATTGGGCCGTATCTTCTCCAACGCCTTGCTCACCTTGTCTTTGAACATATCCATGCCTCCCTATGCCTGCTTATATTTTACAATTTATGCCCGCCCTGAGTACGAAAGCATCGGCTCCCGCATTTTTGATATCGTATCGGCGTGAACATCCTGTCCCTGCTTTGCTGCCTGTCCCTGACCTGGGCCGCGGCCGCCGGCCCCGAAGAACCGATGGACATAACCTCCACCTCGACCGCGGCCCTGGCTGCGCCGGAGGCGGCGACGTCTTCCGCGCCCGCGGCGAGCCCCGCGGCGGACACTCCGGAGGCTCCGGCTCGGCCCGAGCCCCCGGACTGGGCCAAGCCCATACACGGCGTGCATATCACCGGCTGGGTGGCGGGCTCGGCCAAGAACCGGCGCGGACTCATACGCAACATCCAAGCCGCCGGACTCAACGCCGTGGTGATAGCCCTGAAAGAATACGACGGATTCATGTTCGTGCGCGACGTCAAGCTGTCCCGCGAGACCGGAGCGTTCATCAACGCCATACCGGACCTAGCCGCCTGCGTGCGGGATTTCCGGGAAGCCGGATTCTACACCATCGCCCGCATCGTGCTGTTCAAGGACAACCATCTGGCCCGCCGCCGGCCGGACCTGGCCGTGCGCAGCTCGGACGGAGGCATCTGGTCCAACGCCAATGGCGTGGCCTGGGTGGACCCGTATCGCCACGAGATATGGGAATACAACCTGGACATAGCCTCTCGCGCCGCGACCGCGGGCTTCGACGAGATCCAATTCGACTACGTGCGCTTCCCATCGGACGGCAACACCCGGCTCTGCCGCTACTCCCGGCCGGACCACACCGATAAGACCGCCAATCGCAGCCTCAAGGAATTCCTGACTTTGGCCCGGCAACGCCTCCAGCCCCTAGGCGTCAAGCTTTCCATATGCGTATTCGGCATGACCACCAGCGACGACAGCGGCATGGGCATCGGCCAACACCTGCAAGACTTGGCGCGGCAAGTGGATTTCGTCTCGCCCATGATGTATCCGTCGCACTACAGCAAAGGCATCTACGGGCTCAAGAACCCAAATCGCGAGCCCTACAAGACCATACTCTACGGCGTGCGCGACGCCGTGGCCCGGATGGGCCCGGACGCTTGGCGCCTGCGCCCGTATTTCCAGGATTTCTCCCTGGGCTTGCGCTATCGCGAGGACCAGGTCCGCGCCCAGATAATGGCCGCGGCCAAACAGGGCGTGACCAGTTGGATACTATGGAACCCGCAGAACCGCTACACCTGGGCGGCCCTGCGCCACAACAACCAGCCCATCCATGAGTTCGCGGCCCCAGCCGCGCAAAAGAACAAGGAGCCCGCAGCCAAATGATCAGGACCGCCCTCTGCCTGTCGCTAGCTGTTTTTGTCCCGCACCTCCGAGCCGCGTCCGCGCCAGAAGCCCCGCTCCCAGCCGATCCCATGGCCGTGAGCATCCACCATCTGCCCAACGGACTGACCGTCTACCTATCTCCTTATCATCAAGAGCCGCGGATAACGGCCTGGCTGGCGGTGCGCGCCGGAAGCAAGAACGATCCGAACGACTCCACGGGCATGGCGCATTATCTCGAACACATGCTGTTCAAAGGCTCCACGCATCTCGGCACTTCGGACTACGATAAGGAACGCCCGCTCCTGGAACGGATGAGCGGACTTTACGAAGAACTGTTCCGGACCAAAGACCCCGCGCAACGCAAAACCCTATACCGGAAGATCGATGATTTCAACGTGGCGGCCTCCAGCTTCGCCATCCCCAACGAACTCGACCGGCTGTACAGCCGGCTCGGGTTCAGCGGCGTCAACGCCTTCACCTCCAATGAACGCACGGTCTTCACCTGCGATTTCCCGGCCAATCGGGCCAGTTCTTGGGCCCGCGTGGAATCCGACCGTTTCTCCCAGCCGGTATTCCGGCTGTTCCCGACCGAGATCGAGACCGTATACGAGGAGAAGAACCGTTCCCTGGACAACGCCGAGCGCATACTGGGCGAGGCTGCGGACAAGCTGTTCTGGAAGTCCCATCCCTACGGCCGCACGGTGCTGGGCGCTCCGGAGCATCTCAAGAACCCCTCCTTGGCCAAAATGTACGATTTTTACGCGCGCAACTACGTGCCCGGCAACATGGCCCTGGTACTCTCCGGAGATTTCGACCGCGAGGTGATGCTGCGCCTCATCGAAAAACACTTCCAAGCCTGGAAACCTCGAGCCCGGCCGCCCATAGCCCCGACCCCGCTGGTCCGGCCCAAAGGTGAAGAAAAGACCGAAGTCCGATATGAGGCCGAAGAAAAACTCACCATGTCTTGGCTCACGGTGCCGAACCGGCATCCGGATGCGCCCGCCATCCAGGTCATGGACATGATCATGGACAATTCCGCGGCCGGCATCATAAACCTAGACCTACTCCAAGCCCAAAAAGTGAAATCCGCCGGCTCCTACCCGGAACTCATGAACGAGGCCGGGGCTTGGACCGTCTGGGCCGTGCCTAAGAAAGATCAGACCCTGGAACAAGCTCAAGCCCTGCTCCGGGAAGCCATAGCCAAGCTCAAGTCCGGGGCTTTCTCGGAATCCGACATCTCGGCCGTGATCACTGATTTCGAGGTCAGCGAGAAACACCGTTGGGAGTCCAACGAAAGCCGCGCCGCACTCATGGCCGACTCCTTCATACGCCAAGAACCCTGGCCCGAGACCGTAGCCCGGCTCGACCGGCTGCGCAGCGTGACCAAGGCGGACGTGGTCCGGGTGGCCAACCAGTATCTCGGCCCGGACCATACTGTGGCTTATCGGCGCCAAGGGAAACCCGAACTGCTTTCCATAGCCAAACCGGAATTCACCAAACTGGATATAAAAACCGACCGGCAATCCCGGCTCTTCGAAGACATCGTACGGGCCACGGCCACCCCCATGACCCCGCGCTGGCTGGAACCGGGCCGGGATTACACGGTCCAAAAACTGCCCGAAGGCCGACTCTACGTCGCGGCCAATCCGGTCAACGACCTGTTCATGCTGAACTGGCATTTCGACCTGGGCATGCGCCAACAGCGTGACCTCTGCGCCGCGCTCTCCTTAGTCGACCTGGCCGGTGCCGGAGCGCTCTCCGCCGAAGAGTTCAAGAAACGACTATACGCATTAGGTACCCGCCTGAACACGGACTGCGGAGACCAGACTGCGAGCGTGAACCTGTTCGGGCTGGAGAAGAACCTCTGGGCCTCCCTGCAGCTCGTGTCCGAGCATTTCCAGGCCCCGCATATAGCCTCCGACACCTTGAACAAGATGGTGCAGGTGGCTATTGGCGCTCATGCGGACAACAAAAAAGACCCCGGATACATACACTATGCCTTAGCTGAATTCGCCCAACAAGGCCGCGAAAGCGATGTGCTGACCGGATACTCGGATGCGGAGCTGCGCGCCCTGCGAGAATCCGACCTGCGCGCCAGCCTGCGCAAACTCTGGGGCTACCAGCGCGACCTAGTATACGCAGGGACGCGGCCGGCCGGAGAACTGGCCCGGTTGGTGGATGCCGGACGCACCCGCTACCTGGAGCCTCCGGCACGCCGGAACGTGTCCTATCTCCGGCCGGGGAAGGATAAGGTGTTTTTCGTGCACCGCGACATGCTGCAATCCAAGGTCGGGATGTCCGCCGGGGACGAAAAGTTGGACCAAAAACATTACGTGGACTATATGGTCCTATCCGAATACCTAGGCGGAGACATGAGCTCGCTGATATTCCAAGAGATCCGGGAAGCCCGGGCCCTGGCTTACTCCGCCTCGGGCGGATACTCCAGCGCAGCGCGCAAAGGCGACGAGAACCGGCTCTGGGGCGATCTCGGCACCCAAGCCGACAAGACCCGGGAAGCCACGGTGCTGTTACGTGACCTACTGC
>JBAZVY010000167.1:0-5517 GCA_041660645.1 Elusimicrobiota bacterium
CGCGCAGGCGCAGCCAGTTGGGGGTGAAGCGGGGGTCTCGGTTGGAACTGTCGCGGCAGTGCTGGAGCCCGTGGACCTGGAGGTAGGCCAGCACCTCGGCACGGCTGATGCTCAGCAGGGGGCGGATGAGCTCCACTCGGCGGGCCAACTGTCGGCGCGGGGGTATGCCGCCCAAGGCGGCGAGGCGGGTGCCTCTTAGGAGATTGAGCAGTACGGTCTCGGCCTGGTCGTCTAAGTGATGGCCGGTGGCTACCTTGTTGCAGCGCAAGCGGCGCGCTTCTGCGGCCAAAGCCCCGTAGCGTAGTTTGCGCGCCGCGTCCTCAATGCCCCCGCCGCGCTTGCGGGCCAGGGCTTTTACCGGCACCGCGATCGTGTATGCGGGGATGTCCCAGTCTTTCCCCAGCCGGCGCACGAAAGCCGCGTCCTTGTCCGCGGCCAGACCGCGCAGGCCGTGATGCACGTGCAGGAGGGAGACTTTTATGCCTTGGCGGCGGCGCATGGCGCAGAGGAAGTGGGCCAGGCATACCGAGTCCGGGCCTCCGGACACCGCGGCCAGCACCCGGTCGCCGCGCTGCAGCAGGCCGTCGGCTTGGGCCGCGGCCAGGAGCTTGGACCAGACGCGGGCCGCGAAAGCCTTCTTGCGCATGGAGGGATTCTAGCAATTTGGTTTTGGGATAGGCTCGGGACCGCAGGATTGTCTATACTAGCAGGGTGATGCGCCGGAACCATTTTTGGTCTTGGTTTTTTATCGCGAGCATCGCCGGGGCGATGGCGCTGCCGGCGCGGGCCGCGTCCCCGAGTCGCCTGGAGTCAGAGAACCATTTGAATCAGGCGGCGATCGCGGCCGCGGTCGGGGATTGGCAGGCTTCGCGCGCGGCCTGCGACCGGGCGCTTGCGGCCGACCCGGCCAATCCGCGGGCCTTGCTCCAGCGCGCGGTCGCGGCCAACCGGTTGGGTGCATATGAAGCGGCTATAAAAGATGCGACCGAGGCACTTGGTCTGGGGTATGCCCAAGCCGCGGTATTTTTGGCCCGCAGCGAGGCGGAGTCAGCCCTGGGCCGGCCGACCGAGGCTTTGCGGGACGCGGAGTCCGCCCTGCGCATGAATCCCAATAGCGCGGCCGGATATTTGCTGCGGGGCCGGATAAAGGAGCCTTTGGGCACGGACCCGGAGCCGGCGCTGGAGGATTTCCGGCGGGCCGCCGAGCTCGACGTCCGTTTGCAGGCCGCTTATGAGCAAGCGTTGGCGCGGCATGGCCGTTTTCCGAAAGCCCGCGGCCGGGGCATCGGCCTATGGGGGCTGATCGCGGCCGGAGCCTTGATCGTGTCCGGGGCCGCCTGGTTCAGACGCCGGCAGCGGCCCGCGCCCCAGAGCGTCGCGCCAGGAGAATCTTTGCGGGCGCGGTTGGACCGGCAGCCGGGCCGGCGGCTGTCTCCGCAGCAGAGCCTGGAAACGCTCCAAGCCATCTGCGCGGGCCGGGTCCGATTATCGGAAGAGAGCGTGAGTTCACCGGCATATATATCGCCCGAGGCGGAACGGGGCGAAGGGGGAAGTGCGTCCCAGGCATTCTCTTTGGCGGTCTGTCTTTATGAGATGCTCACCGGGACCTTGCCTTTTGCCGGGCCGGAATCTTCGGTTGATAAAAGCACGGGCCGGTTCCCGCTGGTATCCGGCTTGGCGCCGGGCGTGCCGGCCGGCATAGACGCCTTGTTCGCGCGCGCCCTGCACCCGGATCCCGCGCGGAGATTCCACAACGGGGATGAGTTGTGCGTGGCGTTCCGCAACTTGGTCCGCCCGCCGGTGGATTGACGAGGATTATGATAGAATGCGGTTTAGACCATGATCTTGGAGATCTGCAGCAAGTGCCGCAAGAAATTAGACTTCGGGCTTAAGCGCTACCAGTGCGCGGCCTGCGGCGCTTGGTTTTGTCCGAGCTGCATGGACCGGCACTGTTTCTTCTGCAAGGGAGAAGTCAAAGATGTCCCGGCCCAGCGTTGAGCAGTCGTTGTCCGCCCTGTTCTCCGATCCGGAGGTCGTGGAAATCCTCATCAATGACGATGGCTCGATATTCCTAGAGCGGAGCGGCGGCCGGCTGGCCCCCCAGGATTTCCTAGCTCAGGCCGCGGACGTGGAAGCTTTCTTGAAAGCCGTATTGGGCCGCGCGGAGAGCTTCGGCCCGGCCCGGCCTTATGCCGACCTGGCCGCGCTCGACGGTTCCCGGGTGCATGTCATGGCGCCGCCTTTGGTGCGGGGCGGGCTCTGCGTGAGCATACGCAAGCGTCCGCAACGCCGGCCGGCCCTGTCCGAGTTGGCGCGGAACGGAGCGATGCCGCCGGGCTGCGCGGAGTTTTTGAGCTTCGCGGTCAAGAGCCAGAAGAGCATCCTGATCATCGGCGGCGCCAGCTCCGGAAAGACCACGCTGCTTAATGCCTTGGCCGCGCTCATCCCGAACGAGGAGCGGATCCTGGTCTTGGAAGACACGCCCGAGTTGGCCTTGCCCCAGCGCCATGTCCTGTATTTGCGCACCCGCAGCCGTGATGCCGGCGGCCTGCCGGACGTGACCTTGCGGGAGCTGGTCGCCAACACTTTGCGCATGCGGCCCGATCGGATAATCGTGGGCGAAGTGCGCGGCAGCGAGGCTGTCGACATGCTGCAAGCCATGAACGTGGGGCATGACGGCGTGATGGGCACTTTGCATGCCAATTCCGCGCGGGAAGGGCTGCAGCGCCTGGAGGCCTTGGTCATGTCCGCAGGGCTGGACATGCCTTTACGCGCCGTGCGCTCCAGCATCGCCATGGCCATAGACTTGGTCGTGGTCATGAGCCGGCTGGCCGACGGTACCCGGCGCGTTTGCCAGGTCACGGAAATCACCGGCCTGGAGGTGGAGCACTTCACTTTGGCCGATCTCTTCATCCTGGAGAGCCGGAAATCAGCCGCGGACATGGCTTGCCGCCTGCGGCCGACCGGGGTGCTGCCCCGTTTCTATGATCAATTGCGCACCCAGGGCCTGGATACGCCTCTGGAATTCTTCAAGGCAAGCGATGCCCCCGAGGTTTGACACCATGGGTGGGAATTGATATCCTCAATCAAATCTAGGTAAAAGAGGGAAAATGGCTAAAAAGGTCATGGTGATCGATGACGAGCCCGAGATGCTGAACCTCGTCAAGTTCACTTTAGAGCGAGGCGGCTTGGAAGTGGCGACTTGTGATAACGGACGTCAGGCTTGGGATGCGATAGCTCAGTTCAAGCCGGATCTGCTCATCCTAGACGTGATGCTGCCCGGCATAGACGGCTATTCCCTGCAGATCAAGCTGGCCCAGGAATCCTCCACCAAGGATATGCCCATAATCGTGCTCACCGCCTTGGAGCCGGCCAAGACTCTCTTTCAGAAGTTTCCTCAGGTGGTCTGCTTCATGACCAAGCCCTTCAAGACCGAGGAGCTGTTGGAGAACGTACAGACCGCGCTCGCCCGCACCCCGCAGACGGGCGCCTGAGCGCCTCTCCGTGTCCGATACCAGCGCATACGACGCCATAGTCGTAGGGGCCGGTCCGGCCGGCACCTCCGCCGCCTTAGTCATGGCCCGAGCCGGCCTCAAGGTCGCGCTTTTGGAGCGCGGCGAGTATCCCGGAGCCAAGAACGTGCAGGGCGCGGTGCTTTATTCGCGCATGCTGCACGAGATAATACCGGATTTTTGGAAGCGTCCGGACGTGCCTCTGGAGCGGCCGGTGGTGGAGCAGAAGACCTGCATCACGACCGAAGATTCCTGGCTGACTTTTGGGTATAAATCCCTCAAATTCCTGCAAGGCGTGCCCAACTGCTATACCATCATCCGCGTGCGTTTCGACCAGTGGTACGCGGCCCAGGCCGAAGCGGCTGGAGTCGAGCTGTTCAGCGGGGTCACGGTGCGCGAGGTCTTGCGCAAGGACGGCCGCATCGCAGGCATCAAGACCGCGGACGGCGACGAGTTGGCCGCCTCGGTGGTGGTGGCTTGCGACGGGGTCAATTCCCTGTTGGCTCAGAAGGCCGGGTTCCGGGATGAGCTCAAGCCCCAGGAAGTGGCTTTGGGCGCCAAGGAAGTCATCGCGCTGGACGCCAAGATCATAGAGGACCGCTTCCAATTGGAACCCGGAGAGGGTTCGGCCATGGAGATGTTCGGCAGCGTGACTTTGGGCATGCTCGGCTACGCTTTCATCTATACCAATAAGGATTCCGTGTCCTTGGGCGTGGGCTGCCGTTTGAGCGATTATCAAGCCAAGGGGCTCCGGCCCTCGGATCATCTGGAACTGCTCAAGCAGCACCCTGGGGTCCGGAAATTGATATCCGGCGGCAAGACCTTGGAATATTCCTCGCATCTGATCCCGGAGGGGGGATTGAAGTCCATGCCCCCGCTGTATGCGGATGGATTTTTGGTCGCGGGCGACGCGGCCCAGATGACCAACCCAGCGTACCGCGAGGGTTCCAATCTGGCCATGACCGCGGGCCGTTTGGCCGCGGAGACCGTGATCGCGGCCAAGGCCGCGGGGGATTTTTCAGCCCGGACCCTAGCCGCTTACGCGGACAAGCTCAAGGCCAGCTACGTTTTATCCGACCTGGAGGACGTCCAAGACCTGGAGGACGCGGTGGCGTCCAGCCCGGATTTCCTGGGGTTCTATCCGCAGTTGGCTTGTCAGCTCGCGCACCTGCGCTATAGCGCGGACGGCCGGCCTAAGCGCGAGCATCTCAAGGCGGTGCGGGCGCTGCTCGGCCGGCGCGGACTCTGGCGCATGGCCAAGGACCTCTGGCCTTTGCGCAAGGCGGTGATATGAGCGAAGCGATCAAGACCGAGACTTCGGTCGAGGCCAAATTGGGCACTTTGGAGTGGAAGAAGTCCCCGGAGACGCACATCAGCCTGCGCGATGCTTCCCCGCAAGCGCCCTGCGCGCTCCAATGCGGGCCTAAGACCTGCGTGGCCGTGTGCCCGGCCAAGGTCTACGAGTGGGAAGTCGCGCATCAAAAAGTCGTGGTCAATTACGAGAATTGCATCGAATGCGGCGCCTGCCGCATGCTTTGCCCCTACGACAACATCATCTGTGATTGGCCCCTGGGCGGCACCGGCGTTAAGTATAAGTACGGCTGACGCCGGCTAGCTCCACACTCCGGGGATGGGGATCGCGCAACTCGGGCAGTTGCCATCCGGCAAGCGATTGGCCAGGACTTGGAATCCGCGGCGTTCTATCAAGGTCTGGCCGCAGTCCGGGCAGACCGTGTCCTCGCTGCCGGTCAGGCGGCCGGGCGCGTTGCCGGTATAGACGAAGCGTAGGCCTTCGGCCCGGCCGATGTCTCGGGCGCGCTGCAAGACGTCCGGCGGAGTGTCCCGGGCTTCGGGCATGTGGTAGTCCTGATGGTAGGCTGTGACATGCCAGGGGATATCCTTGGACACGCCGGCCAAAAACTTGGCCATATCGCGCAGTTCGCGGTCGGAATCGTTCCAGCCGGGGATGATCAAGGTCACGATTTCGGTCCAGAAACCTAGGATC
>JBAZVY010000167.1:5527-5833 GCA_041660645.1 Elusimicrobiota bacterium
TGCGCAGCACGTGGCGCATGGCGCCGCCCGTGACGTCCCGGTATTTGCCGTGGTCGAAACACTTTAGGTCTACCTTATATAAGCTCATCCAGGGCCGCAGGAATTCCAGCGCCCGCCGGGTGGCATGGCCGTTGGATACGTAAGCGCAGAGCAGGCCGGATTTTTTGGCCTCTTCGAATATAGCCGCGGCCCATTCCGAGGTTATGAGCGGTTCATTGTAAGTGGACACGATCACCCGGCACCGGCCCTCCTGGGCTTTTTGGACCACGGTCCGGGGAGAGCATTCCCATATGTCGGCGGCCGCCT
>JBAZVY010000168.1:0-5759 GCA_041660645.1 Elusimicrobiota bacterium
CAGCCGCGCCGCCCGGCCCTGGACTTTTCGGCCGCGGACACCCTGCCCGAGGGGGATTCGACGCGGACCTGGCTGGCGCGCTGGCTGCCGCTGATACTGCGCGGCAGCGCCGTGCTCCTGCTCTGCGTGGGCCTGGCCCGGCCCCAGAAGATCACGCGCCGGCTGCAGGGCTGGGGCCAAGGCATAGACATCATGCTGGCCCTGGACACTTCCCTGTCCATGAAAGCGCTGGATTTCGATCCTTACGACCGGCTGGACGCGGCCAAGGACACGGCCGCGCGTTTCGCGCGCGGCCGTGTCGCGGACCGCATCGGCCTAGTCGTATTCGGAGGCGCGCCCATGCTGGCCTGCCCCCTGACCCTGGATTCCGACGCCCTGGTCGGACGCATCGAGGGGCTCTCGGCCGGCATGACCGGAGCCGACGGCACGGCCCTGGGCGAAGGCATCGTATCGGCCCTCAACCATCTCAAAGCCGGTTCGGCCAAGCGCCGGATACTCATCCTGCTCACCGATGGACGCGGCAACGTGGGCCTCGACGCCGTGACCGCGGCCCGGACGGCCGCGGCCATGGGGGTGAAGATATACGCCATCGGCACGGCCAAACGCGGGGAGAGCGTCATGCCCTACGACGATCCCCACATGGGCCGGGTCATGGTGCGCGTGGCCGAAGACCTGGATGAAGACACCCTCATAGAAGCGGCGCGCATCGCCGACGGCAAATATTGGCGCGCCACCAATCTCAAGGAATTGCGCGCCGTATACGCGGAGATAGACCGACTGGAGAAATCCGACGTCAAGCTCCCGGAAGCCGTATCCCGGGCCGACCTCTACTATTGGCCCGTGCTGGCAGCGCTGCTGTTGCTGCTGGCCGAGGCCCTTGTCGCCCAGGCCTGGCTGTTGAGGTGGCCATAACCCATGTTCCGCAACCCCATCTATCTGCTCTGGATGCTGCCCGCGGCCTCGGCCGTGTTCCTACTGCACTTCTGGGCCGACGCCCGCAGACGCAAGATCACGGCCCGACTGGGCGATCCGGCCACGATAGCCCGCCTGGTCCCGGAGGGCGCCGCGCAGAGCCGGCGGATCCAGACCTGGCTGCAGACAGCGGCCACGGCGCTGTTGTTTGCGGCCTTGGCCGGGCCGCAATGGGGAGTAGAGCTGACCACCACGCGCTCCGACGCCCGGCAAGTGTTCATCGCCGTGGACACCTCCCTATCCATGACCGCAGAAGACGTGCCGCCCAGCCGGCTGGAAAAAGCCAAGCGCGAACTCTCCCTGTTGCTCGACTCGCTCCCGGGCGACCGGGTGGGAGTCATCGCCTTCGCCGGCAATGCCGGGATACTCTGTCCCCTGACCACGGACATCGCCGCGGCCAAACAGATACTGGCCAGCCTCAGCGTCGGCTCCATACCGGAACCCGGCACGGCCATAGGCTCGGCCGTGCGCCTGGCCGCAAGCGTGCTGCAGCGTTATCCCGGCGGCAAGGCCCTGGTCTTGCTGACTGACGGCGAAGACCATCACACCGACCCCTTGGGCGCGGCGGCGGAAGCCGCGGCGGCCGGAGTGCGCATATATGCCATCGGCATCGGCACGCCCGAGGGCAATCCCCTGCCCATCAAGGAGGACGGCAGCGGGGCGCTCACCGGCTACAAAAAAGACCGCAAGGGCCAGACCGTGATCAGCCGATTGGGCGAAAAATCCCTTATGGACATGGCGGCCAGCGCCGGCGGCGCTTATTGGCGGGCCAGCCCGTCCGAAGATGAGATCGCAGAGATCGCGCACCAGATCGAGAATCTGGAGAAATCCCAAGGCGTTTCCGGCACGGCCAACCAATACAAAAACCGGTTCATATTCCCGCTGGCCGCGGCTCTGCTGCTGCTGCTGGCCGATCTGCTCGTGCCCTGGAGCCAAAGCCGCCGGCTGAAAAGCGCTCCGACGACCCTGTTGCTGCTGCTGCTGCTCTGCCTGCCCGGATCAGCCCGGGCGGCCAGCCGGGAATCGGCCTTGCGCTCCGGCAACAAGCTTTACGGAGAACGCCGCTACCAAGAGGCCCTCGGCCGCTACCGCGACGCGCGCCGGCCCGCCGACCCCCGCCCGGAATTCAATGCCGGAGACGCCCTCTATCGCCTGGAGGACTATGACTCCGCGGCCCAAGGCTTTCAACGGCTGGGCGAAGACCCGCGCCTGCCCGACGCCACCCGGAGCCACGCCTTTTACAACCTAGGAAACGCCTTGGTCCAAAAACAGGACTACGCGGGCGCCGTAGCCGCCTTCCGCAAAGCCGTGATATTGTCGCCCTCGGACCCCGACGCCCGGCACAACCTGGCCGTAGCCCTGCGCATGCTCCAGGATCCTCCGCCCCCGAAAAAGCAATGCGACAAGCCCAAACCCAAACCGGACGACAAGGATAAGAATAACGACCCGCAGAAGCCGGGGCAGCCCCCGCCGCCGGCTTCCCGGCCCCAGGACCGCATGTCCAAGGATGATGCCGAGCGCATCATGCGTTCGGTAGCGGAGAAGGAGAAGACGGATAAGAAGCAGCCCCACAACCTGGTGCCGCGGCCGCAGCAAAAATCGCGGCCCAACGAGGAGGACTGGTGAGAGCATACGCCGCTTTACTGGCCGTGGCCATATCGGGCGCGGCTGCGGCCCACGGCCAAGAGCTGAGCATATCCGCCCAGGTCAACAAGACCCAGGTGGCGCTGGACGACCAAGTCGTCCTGGCCGTCACGGTGACCGGCCCCCAGGCGTCCTTGCCCGACCCGCAGCTGCCGGCCCTGCAAAACTTCAGCCAATATTCCTCCGGCCGCAACCAAAGCATATCCTTCGTCAACGGCCGAGTCTCCAGCTCCGTGACCCACACCTTCGTGCTGGTGCCGCGGGCCCTAGGCCAGGGCGTGATCAGCCCCATCAGCGTAGCCGTGGGCAATTCCCGGGCCCAGACCGAGCCTATCGAGATCCAAGTCGTAAGATCGCAGGCCCCGCCCCCGGGCGCTGAGCCGGTTCAGCCCGCGCCTGCGGCGCCTCCCGCCGGCGCAGCCCCGGGCCAGGCGGGACGGGCTCCGGCCGTGATGATAACGGCCGAACTCGACAAGCGCAAAGTATTCGTCAACGAACAGGCGATCCTGACCGTGAGGTTCTATTCCTCGGTGCCGCTGCTGGGCAACCCGGAATACGTGCCGCCGAAACTCGAAGGCGTGCTCACCGAGGACCTGCCCCCGCTGCGCAATTACAACGCGAACTTCAAGGGCCGCACTTACGGCGTCACCGAGATCAAGACCGCGCTGTTCCCGATGCAGACCGGACGCCGCACCATAGGCGCGGCCACGGTGCGCTGCCAACTGCAACAGGATATGGCTTTAGACCCGTTCTCCCAGGACTTCTTCGACCGTTTCTTCTCCCAAGGCCTGAACCCGGCCCAGACCAAGACCATCGCGTCCCAACCCCTGCAGTTGGAAGTCGCGGCCCTGCCGGTTGCCGGCCGGCCCGCGGATTTCAGCGGCGGCGTGGGCCGCTTCACCCTATCCGCGAACGTGGACAAGGCCCGGTCCCAGGTCGGAGACGCCGTCAATCTTACCGTGACCGTGCAAGGCGCGGGCAACCTCAAGGCGCTGGGCAACCCGGCCCTGCCCGAACTGCCGTCCTGGCGGGTGTTCGACCCCGTGGCCAGCGTGAGCCAGGAGAAGAAAGGCGACACCGTATCCGGGTCCAAGGTCATCCGCATCGTGCTGGTGCCCCGGGTCTCGGGGGAACTCGCCATACCTCCTATAACCATGAGCTATTTCGATCCCGGCCGCCAAGAGTACGTGCGCATACACACCGCGGCCCTGACCGTATCCGTGGCTCCGGGCGACCCCAACGCCGCCCCGGCCGTGGGCTATACCGCGCCGTCCGCGCCCGCGGCCAAAGGCCTGACCCGGGTCAACGAGGACGTGATCTACCTGAAAGTCCGGCCCGCGCTGCCCGCAGCCACGCGCTGGCTGGAAGCCGTGGCCGGCGCCGGCCCGCTCCACAGCCTGCCCTTCCTGTTCTTCTTTTGGGTCTCCGGGCTGGCCTTATACCGCGGCCGCCTAGCCGCCGACCCCCAAGGCGTCCGGTATCGCGCAGCGCTGCGGGCCGCCCTCAAACAACTGCAAGTCGCGCAGCTCGAGAACGATCCCCAGAAAGCCGTGGCCTTGATGAACGATGCGCTCTACGGCTATCTAGCCGACAAGCTCGGAGAACCGGCCGCGGGCTTGACCATGCGGCGGGTCCAGGAACTGCTGCGCAAACGGCAGCCCCACCTGCCCGACCCCGTCATCGCCTGCATCAAGGACATCTGGGAGGAGCTGGATTCCCGCAGATTCGCGCCCCCGGCGGGAGACGCCGCCGACGGGCTCGACGAGCTGCGCCGGCGCATGGCGGCGCTGCTGCCGGACCTGGACCAGGAGTTCAAGCGATGATCCCAGCATATCTAGCCCTGACCTTAGCCGCAGCGTTGGCATTTACGGCGCCGTCCGCCACCACATCTCCTAACGGCGGACGGCACGTCGGCCCTGACGGGCACGACGCCCTATCCGAAGGCCAACGCCTGTACGATGCAGGCGACTATAAAGCCGCGGCCGGCTGGTACGGGCAGGCCGTGGCCCGGGAGCGGCGCAACGCGGACCTGCATTACAACCTGGGCAATGCGTTGTTCAAGGATGGACGGACCGGCCCCGCCATCGCGTCCTACCAGCGGGCCTTCTCCATACGGCCGCGCGACCCGGACATAAGGCAGAATCTGGATTTCGCCCTGCGGCGGGCGGGGGAGAATCTCGTGCCCCCGGGAGTACCGCCCCTGCTGTTCATAGCCTTCCATCTGTTCAGCGAACGAGAGCTCAGCGGACTGCACTGGCTGGCCTGCTGGCTGGCGCTGCTATTGGCCGGCCTCTTCGTATGGAAAGGATCCCGGCGGGAGACCCTGCTGCCTTGGACGGCCGCGGCGTGGCTGCTGTGGCTGGTCCTGGGCGGTTGGTGGCTGGCCCTGCGCCTGACCACGCCGCAAAGGTCCGGAGTCATAGTCTCGGCCTCGGCCGAGATCCGCAGCGGTCCCGGAGACAACTTCAGCGTCAGCTTCACCGCCCCGGAAGGACGCCGCGTCCAGATATTATCCGACAGCGGCGAATGGCTGGAGATCGGCATGCTCAAGGAAGGCGTAAAAGGCTGGATCGCGGCCGCGGCCGTGGAACCTATATAAACCCCCGCTCCCCGGGATACCGCTCAAGGATTGTTGGGCGAGAACGGAGTAGACGGTAAAGGCGGCGGCGGGAGCGGAGCCGCGGGAGCCGCAGGGACTGCCGGAGCATCCGCGGGCGCAGGCGGGGCCGGTTCCGACACCGCAGGCTTCTTTCCGGCCGCTCGGCGCTGCTTGCGGGCGGCCGGCGGCTTGAGCCTGCGGGATCGGCGCTTCTTGACCGGCTTTTTTATCTCCACGCCCTGCACCGAATAGACGGCCTCTCCAGACGGAGCCGCGGCTGCGGCCGTGTACCCCGGCAGAGCCGGCTCCTGAGCAGCCGCCGGCCCGGCCCAAAACCACGCCAGCATGATCCAGATCACGTAGAGATTATACCCGTTTCCAAGGCAAAATGTTAAAATCCGGACTGCTTGATCAAGCTGCAGCGCATACCGTCGATGATGATCGGCGCGGGGGCGGGGCTGGCCGCCCCGGCCGCGGCCGCGTTCGCTTTGCGCTTGGGCGCGGGCGCCACCGGGATCGGCGCCGCGGCCGTCGGCCTAGGGTT
>JBAZVY010000169.1:0-2805 GCA_041660645.1 Elusimicrobiota bacterium
GGACTCACGTTGACCGCTACCGGCACGACCACGGCCAGGGTAGTGAAGGTGGAATCGCCGGAAACCCCTAGGTTGCCGGCCGCGTCGCGGGATTTGACGCGATAATGGTAAAGCGTGTTCGCGTTCAGGCTGCTTAAAGCCGCGCTGTGGCTGGTGAGCATGGACGCATTAAGCGCGCTGGACTGGCCGTAGGCGGTGGTGGGCCCGAATTCGACCTGGCTGTCCGAGGCCTCGTTGGTGGTCCAGCTGATCGCGGCCGAAGCGGAGGTCAAAGACCCCGCGGCCACGGCGCTGATCGCGGGCGCGGTGGTGTCTGACGGAGGAGGCTCCACGGCCGTGTTCATATCCGTCTGGATATCGGCTTGGCTCAATGCGCGGCCGTAGATGCGGACCTCGTCTATGATGCCGTTGAGGAAACGCGCCTCAGCCCCGCGGCTCTGAGCCCCGATGCGCACCGAGGCCGTGCCGTTGTGGAAAGGATTCGCGTCGATAGCGCCTGCAAAAGTCGAGTCCAGGGCGCCGTTGATATAGAGGCTGATGCTCGTGCCGCTGCGCACCACCGCCACGTTGGTCATGGTAGCCAAGGGGATCTGGCCTACGCCTGTGATTATATTGAAAGAGGGAGTTGCCCAGTTATAGCCGCCCGTGGTCTGCCAGCCGAAGGTCAGCCGGCGGTTCGAATCTATGGCGAAGAGATACTCGTCATTACCGTCCTGCGCCCACTTATTGACCACGGTAGCCATGCCAGCCGAAGCGGCTGCCAGGGACACGTCCGCGGATAGGGTCAGGTCCGTGCTGGTCAAAGAGTCCGCGTCCGGGATCTCCACATAAGCGCTGGAGCCGTCGAAGGACAGGGCGCCCCCGAACTTGCCGCTGCTGGTCCAGGCGGCATTGACCAAGGCGCCGGTGTGGCCGTTGCCGCTGATGTCTACGGCCGTGGAGCCGGAGCCGGCATTGAATGAATACGATGCTCGCGGCGTCAAGACAGCCGGGGCGTTGCTGACCGTCACGCTGATAGCCGCGGTCTTGGTGTTGCCGGATGAGTCCGTGGCCCGGGCGGTCAGGCTGTGTGAGCCATTGGCCAGGGAAGCGGTATTAAGAGAAAAAATCCAGTTGCTGGTCCCGGAAGCCGAGGAGAAGGCCCCCCCGTCCACGGAAACCGCCACGGCGGATACGGCCACATTGTCCGCGGCCGTGCCGCTGATGGTTATGCTGCCCGAAACGGTCGCGCCGTTGGCCGGAGCGGTTATGGCCGCCGTAGGCGCAGTAGTATCGGCCACGGTGTTGCTGACGGTGACGGACACGGTCGCGGTCTGGGTATTGCCGGCCGCGTCCCGGGCCACGGCGCTCAAGGTATGCGCGCCATTGGAAGCGCCCGTGGTGACCCAGCTTATCTCGTAAGGGGCGATCAGTTCTTCCGCCCCCTGATTGGCGCCGTCGAGCTTGAACTGCACGCCCACTACGCCCACGTTGTCCGAGGCGGAGGCGGAAAGCCCGATAACGCCCGAGACCGTGGACCCGGCCGCGGGCGAGGTGAAAGTCACCGCGGGCGCGGTGGTATCCGTGCCAGTTATGACGCCGGTGCAATTATTGAGCGAGGTCAAGACCCCCGAGCTCAAGGGCTGGGTATTTCCGGTTATAGTCAGACCATCTATATTCTTGAAATTCAATACCGGGCCCGCGGCCGACTGCGAAGCGGTATTGTTGGTGAACACGATATTGGACATACGCGTGGTCTGATTGGTATTGCAATGGGTGAGCAGGGAAGCGTTCGCGCTCCCGTTTATGGTGTTGCCCGTGACCGTGATCCTATCGATCACCTTATAGCCGCTGCCCCCGGCTGCGAAGAAACCCGCCCCGTAGCCGTTTTCCGGGCCCCAAGAGCCGGCCGTATTGTTCCGGAACGTAGCATTGGTCACGGACTGGGTAGTATCGTTGGGTTCGGCATCGAACGTATAATACCCCATGTCGTCGAACTGGTTATTCTCCATCAAGACCTGATCTCCATCTATGATCGACACCCCGTTGCGGCCCGCGTCCTGGATATGGTTGTTGTGGATGTTGATGTTCTGACTGGCATCCCCTATCCTGAAGCCGTCGCCGGCGATGCCATGGGCCAGGATATCGAAGACTTCCACGCCGTTGCCGCCCTCTATCTCGACCGCGCTGCACTGCTCCCGGGAGGAATTGAACACCCCCGGAGTCGGATTGCTTTGTTCCAACTCGAAGCCTTTGATGATGATATTGGTATTGCCTCCGGCATAATATCCGTTATAGATTTTACCAGCTATGATCAGACTTTGGAGTTGCGTGAATCCCGCTGCCGGGGCGAGTTTGAGTTTGGCCCCGTACCCGCTCAAGGTCCAGTAAGACCGGTTGGCGAACTGCAGGCCCTGACTCAGCAGATAGGTCTTGCCGGACGGGAACATTATGGTGGAGGGCAGTGCCGCCGTGCCATTAGGCACCGTGGCTATCCAGTTATTCAAAGCGGCGGTGACATCCGTGGCGCCGGTACCGTCTATGGTGGACGGCACGATGTAGGTCCCCGGCAGGGCGGTGGTGGTGAAGCTGAAGTCTCCGGAGGTGGCCAGATTGCCGGCCGCGTCGCGGGATTTCACGCGGAAGTGATAGAGCGTGCTGGCGGACAAGCCGCTCAAAGACGCGCTATGGCTGGTGACTTTGGACGCATTGAGAGCGCTCGACTGGCCGTAAGAAGTAGTCGGGCCATACTCGACCTGGGTATCGGCGGCTTCGTTGGTGGCCCAACTGATCACGGCGGAAGCTGAAGTCAGCGAGCCTGCGGCC
>JBAZVY010000169.1:2815-5741 GCA_041660645.1 Elusimicrobiota bacterium
GCTGGGAGCGGTATCGGTGGCCGAGGAATGAGCATCCTGGCCCATAGCGGCCTGCCACTGCGCTAGCGAATAATAATTATATGACCCTCCGATGCCGACCATGAACTGGGAGGTTTTGCCATAGGGGTTGGCATAATAATTGTAGTCAAAAGTCCCCAGGGAAGCGGGCTGGGTGCCGCTGCCATCGTCCACGACGCGTATAAGATACTGCTGCGTGCTCGACGCCGACAGAAACCGATTATACTTGATGGTATGCTGTCCGTAGTAGCCCGAAGAGGGATGCTGTTCCATGAAAATGCCATACCCGCCCGCCCCCTTGCCGCAGTCGAAAAGCGTGTTATAGGTGAAAGTGTTCTTGTAGTCGTCGTACTGCATGAAAAAGCAGTCGCTGTCCACATGGGATATCGTGTTGCTGGTCACGATCATGTCGTGGCTGGCGAAGTCCAGATATATCCCATGCGACTGCCGCCAAACCGCGGACGCCGGTTCGCCCCCCATCCCCCCGAACACATTCGAGACCGTATTATTCCGGATAGTGCTGCCGAACGACATCTCCGTATGATTCCAATTGAAAGTATATATCCCGCCCCCGTCGATCAATCTCATCATCGGATAATCAACCACGTTATTTTCGATGATATTATACCTGCCGTCGCCGCGGATGCCGTTATACCCGATGCGTTCCACTATATTTCCGCTGATGCGGTTAGTATTGCCCCCGGCCACATAGATCCCCGTCATCCCGTCGCCCCCGCTATAGCCGTAGCCCTCCACCAAGCCGATGTTCTTGACGATGTTGTTCGAGACCGTGGAATTGCTGGCGCTAGAAGCAAAATCGATGCCCCGGCCGCATGTGTCCTGCACGGTATTGCCATCCACGGTGCAGCTGGCTGCGCCCGAGAACTGGATGCCGCTCATAAGACTGCCGAAGACCGTATTGGACAAGACCTTGACGTTACTGACCGAGCCGCTGAAACGCACCCCGGTAGTGGCCTGATACCGGAACTCCAGACCCTGGACCGTGATGTTGCTCTGCGCGCTGTTGACGCCGTAATCCAAGGTGCTGGCGTCCACGGTGAGGGTACCGGGATTGACCCCGCCCGGAGCCCAGAAATACACCTTATTGGTCGCAGGATCGCAGTACCATTCGCCCGGAGCATCCAAGGCGGCCAGCGCGTTGTCCAGATAGAAGCCCCATCCGACTTTATTGGCATAAGTGGGAGCGCCGGAAAGATTTAGCGTAGTGCCGCTTTGAGAGGCCACAGTTTCCGTATCGAAAGTAAAGTCGCTGCTCCGAACGCGGAAATTGGCGCCGTTCCAAAATCCGGAAGCTTGCGTGATGCCGCTAGATGTTAGCGTGGTCGCGCCGCTGATGGAAGTCACGGTCAAAAAACCTGAATTAGGGAAGCGGGCCATGGTCATCTGCACGCCGTTGGCGAACAGGTTCTTCACCCGGGCCGAGGCTTGGGCCACGAAGAACGAACCATACGCTGTCCATCCGGTTAGGTGCTCCGAGCCGCTGATTATGGGCTTGGCGCCGGTGCCGTAGACTCCCACGGTAAGCCCAGCTTGATTAAGATTGATCTGCCCGGAAAAATCATCGCCGCTGCGGAACAATATCTGGTCCCCGGACACGAAAGTCTTGGCATTGACCTTGGCGATGGTCTTCCAGGGCGTGGCTGTAGATAGGCCGTCGTTGCTGTCGCTGCCCGCGGAAGATACGTAATAAGAGGCCCCGAAAGCCTGAGACCACAGACCGCTGACGGCCAGACACGATATAAGAATATTTCGCTTGCTCATCTTCAATAGCTCCCCATGGGCAAAATCAGCCAATCCGAGGCATCCGGCGCCGCCTTCCAGCTGGAAGAAGAATCATCGCTGTGCGCGCTGCGGCTGGCCTTGGCGCCGCCCCCCCACTGCAAGGTCAAAGCCAGGCGGTGCGTGGACCCGAACTCCACGGCCTGCTGGCTGATGGCGTAGTCCAGGCTCACGGCCCCGGCCTTGATGCCGAAGCCGCAGGAAAGCCCTTGCAGCAGGCCCGCCGCGCCCTTCTGCTCCCGGCCCGCCAGGTTCTGCCGCGAATCCTCCAGCAGGTAGCCGCCCCGGAACGCCACCGGCCCTACTCCGAACTCCAGGCCCGTGCCGAACTCCGTGGTCTTCTGCCCGATGCGGTGGTTGATCTCGAACACGGCCAAAAGCGAACCCACGGGCAGGGCCAAGCCCATGTTCACCGCGGTGGGCAAGGGGTCGGTCTGGTCTAAGAACTTGATGCCTTGGCCTAGGTTTGTGATGCTCAAGCCCACGGATATGGGCTTAGAGCGCTGGGAGAAGGTGTAGGTCATGCCCAGGTCCGAGGCCAAGGACAGCTTGGACTTATAACCCGCGATCTCGGACTGCAGGGCCTTAGCCGTGGCGCCCACGCGCAGATGCGAACTGACCCGGCCCGAGCCGCTCAAGGCCACGGCCATGTCCGAGGAGCCGAAATCCTGGTTGGTCAGGTTTCCCGAGGCATCGGCGCCCTGCAAGCCGCCCACTTGCAGGCGGGTGATGGACACGCCGAAAGCGTCAGCTGCCATGTTGCTGGGCGCAAAAGCCGTGGCCAGGTGCTGGTACTGGGCCCCTCCCATGATGGTGGCATAGGAAGAAAAAGCCTCGAAGCGCTTGCTGAGCAGGCCCAGGTTGGCCGGGTTGGTGCCGATGGCCTGGGCTCCGGTGGGCGCCACATTGGTCTTGCCCAAGGCATAAGCGCGCGGGGATGCAGGGATGAGCAGGAAAGCGGCCCCGGTGGTCTCGGCTGCTACGAGCTGGGAGGCGGGCAGGAGGGCGATTGCGACCGTCATCGCGACTGCTTTGATCTTGTCCATATGCACTCATAGTATTGAGCGCAAATGGGGCAATCACAACAAAAAAAGGGTAAGAAAGGTTA
>JBAZVY010000170.1:0-5736 GCA_041660645.1 Elusimicrobiota bacterium
GATCAAGGCGGATTTCTATACGGCCGTGGCCCGGCCGCCGGCCGTATACCGGGGCAACCCTTTCGTGATCGAGACCGGCCTGGCCTTCGGCAAGGGGCCGCAAGCCGAGGCCGCGGTGCAGGCGCACGCGCCCATGGCCGAGGGGGAGCATAAGGAGGCGGACTCGGAATTGGCCCGGGTCATGCGTTTCGCCAACCGGGTGCCCCTGCTCTATCAGCAGGCCGCGTGCTCTACGTTCCAGGCCGTGCTGGAGACGGCCTGGCGCAATTACGGGGTAGCCCAGTCCAAGGGCGCCCTGCCGGCCGGGCCTATGGTGATATTCGTGCATATGGCTTCGGTCTGGGTGCCTTTTACCAGCGAGTCCAAGGAAGCCATCGCGGACTATGACGAGATCCGCAAGGAGATAAAGCTGTCCTTGCAGGAGTGCGGCCGCCGCCTGGGGGTGTTCCTGAAGCGCAAGGAGCATGCCAAGCACGAGTACCACCGGCGCAACATCTTCGAACTCTATATAGAGGAAGTAGTGGAGGCCTGCAAGCGGCTCAAGGGCGGACGCCTGCCCGGAGAGAAGCTGAAAGCCCAACTGCTCAAGATCGCCCTGAAGCGCACCGGCGGAGAGAAGACGGATGAGATCTTGGGCAAGAAGTCCGGGCCCGAGGGCCTGCCGGATTCCATAA
The DNA here is from genome assembly GCA_041660645.1 of Elusimicrobiota bacterium. GTDB lineage: Bacteria > Elusimicrobiota > Elusimicrobia > UBA1565 > UBA9628 > UBA9628. The sequence continues at coordinate 675 of JBAZVY010000170.1, forward strand.
TAGTCACGGCCGAGGGCGTGGAGGGCGCGGTGCCCGCGGAACTTCCGCCCGAGACCGGGATGCCGGAGCCGGCCTTGCCCGAGCCCGCGGCGGAGATGCCTGCGCCCGAGCCTCCGGCCCCGGTCAAGAAGAAGCTGGCCCCGGCAAAGCCGGCGCGGAAATCGGCTAAGCAGAAAGCGAAGCCAAGCCAGAAGAAAAAAACGGTAAAAACAGCAAAGCACGGCAAAAAATAAGCCCGGAGAAACCATCATGGCCAATTCATCCAGCGACGTGGGCAAGAAGCTCGTGGGCTTGGCGGACCTGGTCATCCGGGCCGCGGAGCGCGGCCGGGACCCGTCCATCGAGATACCGGTGCGCTCCTTGTCCAACGTGAAGTTCAATGAGAAGCGGCGCATCATCGAGATGGGGTCCAACACCCAGGCCCGGACCTTCTTCAACGTGGGCATGGCTAAGAAGTTCATGCAGACCATGCTGGTGGGCGACGCCCTAGCCGAGCTGCAGAAGGCGGGCCTGACCACCTCCCTGCGCGAGATCTACTATCGCGCCAAGCATACCATCCAGGACTCGCATGAGAATACCTTCGACGGCCAGAACGAGTCCGATCCCTTGATCGAGGACCTGGAAGTGGCCCTGGAGGCGCTGCGCGAGGAACTGCACGTGCGCGCCGAGAACGCGGGCACGGTCATCGGGCCCTTGACCGTGATCGACGACGGCGACACCGTGGATTGCGCAAGGCTCGGCAAGGGCGGCTATTCCGTGCCCTCCATCGTGGAGCCGGAATACCTGCGCATCAAGAAATGCACGGCCGACTTCGTGCTCTTGGTCGAGAAAGGCACCCAGTGGAACCGTCTGGCCGAGGATAAGTTCTGGAAGAAGTACAATTGCGTGCTCCTTACCGGCAACGGCCAGCCCCCGCGCGGGGTGCGGCGCCTGGCCCGGCGCCTCAACGATGAGAAAAAGCTGCCGGTCTACGTGCTCGTAGACAATGATCCCTGGGGATATTACATCTATTCCGTGGTCAAGCAGGGCTCCATCAACCTGGCTTTCGAGAGCCAGCGCATGGCCATCCCGGACGCCAAGTTCATAGGACTCTCCAGCGCGGATCCGGAGCGTTACGGCCTGCCCCGCAACGTGGGCATCAAGCTCAATGACAAGGATATCTCCCGGGCTAAGGAACTCATGAATTATCCTTGGTTTCAAAAGAAAGAATGGCAGGTGGAGATCAAACGCATGCTCTCCATCGGCCTGAAGTTCGAGCTCGACGCCCTGGCCAACAAGGATTTCCAGTATCTGACCAAGAAATACCTGCCCAAGAAGTTGCAAGACAAAGACTGGCTGGACTGACCCTTCCTATAGAGTCAAATCCCGGCGCCTGACCCCGGGATTTGACTTTTTCTTGCGGTGCGGAGCTTATACTATCGTTAGGCTCAGATAGTGTTGCGGGGGCGCTGCTATGAAGATAAAGATATGGGCGGGGATAGCGTTGGTGGTGGTCCTGGTGTTGGCGGGGTATGGGGGGCGGCAATGGCTGGGCCACGAAGAGCGGATCGACGCGGCCTCTTTACGCGCCATGGAACAGGTCTTGGATTGGCCCACGGTGCCCCATCTGGTCAGCCTGCTGATCATGGAAAAGTACGGAGCGCCGCAGGTGGTGACCGCGGATAAGTTGGAATGGTACGGCCGTTGGCCGTGGAAGCGCATAGTGGTCCGGGCGGATGAGCCGCTCAATCCCTTGGAACAGGTGGTGGATTATTATCTGTCCTCGGATAATGTCGAGACCTTGAGCCGGTTCCCGCACGGGTTGCGTATCTATGCGGATAAGGGTGAATTGGGCGCGTGCAGCGACCGGGAAGAGCTCAACCGCATGGCCCTCAACCTAGCCAACGACATCGTGACCGGCCGCAAGACCCCGGAGCAGGCCAGCAAGTTCTTCCTGAAGACCGCGGACTTGTCCGTGTCCGGCAAGTCCTCGCCGTATATGGACCGGATGCTCTTCGAGGTGACGCCTCCGGACCGTCTGGACACTTATCGCATGATGCCGCCTTTTTAAGGCCGCCCGAGCGATGGCCGCGCGCCGGAATTGGTAGAATGGCCGGGCGTGACCAGCAGTACCGGATCGGGAGAGCAGGCCCTCGTGGCCCGGATATTGGCCGGGGAACAGGAAGCTTACGCGCAATTAGTGCGCAAGCATCACCCCGGCATATTCGGGCTTTGCGCCGCCATGCTGGGCGGCCGGACTCAGGCCGAGGATGCCGCCCAAGAGGTGTTCCTTAAAGCCTATAAAGCCTTGCCCCGGTTCCAAGGCCAGGCTTCGTTCCATACTTGGCTCTATCGCATAGCCTCCAACCACTGCCTGGACTTGCTGCGCCAAGGCCTCCGGCGCCCGGCCGCGTCCTGGGACGAACTCTTGCAGACCCAGGGCGATGCCGTACATAGGCTTTTGGCCGCCCGTCCGGACGAGCAGCTCCGGCAGGAAGACGCTGACCTGGTGCATCGGGCTCTGGCCTGCCTGCCTGCGGACTACCGGCTGGTCCTGACCTTGCGCGAACTGCAGGGCTTCAGCTATGAGGATATTGCGCGCGCCATGGATTGTTCCCTGGACAGCGTAAAAGCCCGCTTGCGCCGCGCCCGCGCCGAGCTGGAATCCCGCCTGCGACACTTTTTAAGCGCGGAAATCGTCTAATCAGTGAGGCCGCATATGCAAACCGAAGAACCTGATGACGCACCCCCCTTGGTAAAGGCCTTTTTACGGCCGGGGCCGGAACCGGCGCGCCGGGATACGGACGCTTTCGCGCGCTCGGTCATGGCGCGCGTGCGCCGCGAATGCCCGGCCGAGGCCGCGGGACCTTGGTATGCGGCCGGCCCGCGTTGGTTGGTCCCGGCCTTGAGCCTAGGCTTAGCCGCGGTCGCGGTCATGGCCGTGCTGCTGCCGGTCTCGGAGCTTTCCGCTACCGAGAGCCTGCTCATGTCCGACGGCGAGCCCACGCACCTGGTGCCGGTGCTGGCGCGATCCGAGCAGTCCGCCGTGGACAGCATGCTGGCCATGGCCCTCTGGGAGGATTGAATCATGAAGATCGCGTGGAAACAGGTCGTGGCCGCCCTGCTGGTGGGCTGCATATTGGGAGTGGCCGGCGGGGCGGTTTTGTCTCGAGTGGCTTTCCGGCGCATGCACCGCTCGGCTCCCGATCCGGAGCGGATGGTGAAGAAGCTGACTTTCGAGCTGGGCCTGGATGCCCAGCAACAGGCTGGGATCCGGAAGATAATGGAGTCCAGGCGCGACAGCTTCAAGGCCATGCATAAGGCTGCCAACGCCAAGTTCCAGGAACTTCGCACGGCTATGGACGCGGATATCGAGAGACTCTTGAAGCCGGAACAGCAGCAGAAGTTCCGGGAGCTCCAAGCCCGCTGGGAAGCCCGCCATAAGGATATGCCTAAATACCTGCCGGAGCCCCGATGAGCGGCCTGCGCTGGCGCCTGCTGGCTCTGGCCCTAGCCCTGAGCCCGGCCGCGAGCCGGGCCGAGGTCGGGCGCAGCCTTTTGACCTGGGAGGATTGCGTAGCCATAGCCGGCGATAATAATCCGGATCTGGGCGCATCCCGGCGCGCGCAAGAGGCGGGCCAGGCCGCCTATAAAGGCAGTTTCAATGGACTGCTGCCGCAGTTGAACCTTTCCAATAGTTTGAGCGAATCGGGCGGCCGGGGCAATACCTGGCAGGCGCAGGCATCGGCCAGCGTCGATGTATTCAATGTGGCCAACATCGCCAGCATCAAGTCTTCCAAGGCCGCCTTGATCCAGGCCCAAGCCAGCCTGCGTCAGAGCGCAGCCTCGGTCCGATTCAGCCTGCGCCAAGCCTTCCTACAGCTGTTGTATGCCCAGGAGTCGGTGGAACTCTCGCGCCAGATCCAGGAACTGCAGGCCAAGAACGCCCGGTTGGTGACCCTGCGCTACAACGGGGGCACGGAGTCCAAGGGCAACATGCTCCAGGCCCAGGCCGAAGCCGCGCAAGCCGAGATCGACCTCCAGCAAGACCAATTGAATCTGCGTACGGCCCAGAAGGCATTGGACCGCCAGTTGGGCTGGGACGACTTCAGACCGCTAGCCGCCACTGGGACCTTGACCTCTCAGACCCCGCCGGAATCGCTCAAAGTGGATGAATCCCTTTTGAGCCTTAGGCCGGATATCTCGCTCCAAGAGGCGGTGGTCAAGAGCTTCATGGCGAGCGTCGAGCAGTCCCGAAGTTCCCTGTGGCCGAACCTTTCGGCCAGCTACTCCCGGTCGCGCACCGGCGGCAGCGAGTTCCCTTCCGCTCAATACGGCTGGAGTTTCGGCGGGGTCTTGAGCTATCCGCTTTTCGGCGGGGGCCCGACCGCCGCATATCATGCCGTTGCCGCGGCCCAGCGCAGACTGGAGAAGGCCAAGGAGGATCTGCGCTCGGTGCGCAACCAGGCCATCGTGAGCCTGGAGAACGCCTGGTCGGGTTTCGTCATCGCGGCCCGGCAGGTCCGCATCAAAGTGCTGCTCCTGGAGGCCTCTCGCCAGCGCAACGCCGAGGCCGACATCCGTTATTCCAGCGGCCTCATGAGCTACGACAACTGGCAGATCATAAGCGCGGCGCGCATCAGCCAGGAACGCCAGATTTTGAACGCCCGCCTGGCCGCGGTCTCGGCCGAGGCGTCGTGGGACCAGGCTTTGGGCAAAGGATTGGGGGAATAAGATGACGATGAAAAGATCGGCCGTGGCCATCATCCTGCTTCTGCTGCTCTGCGGGGGGACCTGGTTCTTTTTGCGCGGGCAGACCAAGAACGGCCGGAATCTGAGCCGCACCGTCGCGGTCGAAACGGGGCCCATAGAGGACACCGTGGAAGCCACGGGCGCGGTGGCGCCGCTCAACCGCGTGGAGATCAAGCCGCCCATATCCGGGCGCATCGAGAAGCTTTTGGTGGATGAAGGCGCCCGGGTCAAGAACGGAGACATCATCGGCTGGATGAGTTCCACGGACCGGGCCGCCATCCTGGACGCGGCCCTGGCGCAAGGGCCGCAGGCGCTTAAGGATTGGCAGGAT
>JBAZVY010000171.1:0-5355 GCA_041660645.1 Elusimicrobiota bacterium
AAGTCGTGAAGAAGAATCCCGGCGAGAAGGAGTTCCACCAAGCCGTGCAGGAAGTGGTGGAATCCCTGCTCCCCGTGCTCGAACGCCGGCCCGAATACCGCAAGGCCAAGATCCTGGAGCGCCTGGTAGAGCCGGAACGGACCATCACTTTCCGCGTGCCCTGGATGGACGACAAGGGCGAGATCCACGTCAACCGCGGCTTCCGCGTGCAGTTCAACAGCGCCATCGGGCCATATAAGGGCGGCCTGCGCTTCCACTCCAGCGTGTACGTGGGCATCCTCAAGTTCCTGGGCTTCGAGCAGATCTTCAAGAACGCCCTGACCACCCTGCCCATGGGCGGCGGCAAGGGCGGCTCCGACTTCGACGCGCGCGGCAAGTCCGACGCCGAAGTCATGCGCTTCTGCCAGGCCTTCATGAGCGAGCTATTCCGCCACATCGGCCCCAACACCGACGTGCCGGCCGGCGACCTGGGCGTGGACGGCCGCGAGATCGGCTACCTGTTCGGCCAGTACCGCAAGCTGCGCAACTCCTTCGACGGCGTGCTCACCGGCAAGGGCCTGTCCTGGGGCGGCAGCCTGGTGCGGCCCGAAGCCACGGGCTACGGCGCGGTCTACTTCGCGCAGGAGATGCTGGGCACTCGGGGCGACAGCCTCAAGGGCAAGACCTGCATCATCTCCGGCGCCGGCAACGTGGGCCTGCACGCCATCGAGAAGGTCAACCAGTTCGGCGGCAAGGTCGTGGCCATGACCGACTACGACGGCACGGTGGTGGACAACGACGGCATCAACGAAGAGAAGCTGGCCTTCACCAAGGAATTGGTGTTCACCCGCCGCGGCAGCCTCAAGGAATACGCGGCCAAGTACCCCAAGGCCAAGTTCGTGGCCGGCAAGCGGCCCTGGTCGGTCAAGTGCGACGTGGCTTTCCCCACCGCCTGCGAGAACGAGCTCAACGGCGAGGACGCCAAGACCCTGCTGGCCAACGGCTGCGTCTGCGTGTGCGAAGGCGCCAACATGCCTTCCACGCCGGAAGCGGTCGAGGCCTTCCTCAAGGCCAAGATCCTGTTCGCCCCGGGCAAGGCGGCCAACGCCGGCGGCGTGGCCACCTCCGGCCTGGAGATGACCCAGAACAGCATCCGCATGAGCTGGAGCCGCGAGGAAGTCGACCGGCACCTGCACGGCATCATGAAGAGCATCCACAAGGCTTGCGTAGATACCGCCAAGGAATACGACCAGGCCGGCAACTACGTGATCGGCGCCAACATCGCCGGATTCACCAAGGTCGCAGACGCGATGCTGGCCCAGGGCCTGGTATAACCGACCCCGGCATGACGCAAGATTGAAGGACGCCTCGGCCCATGTCGGAGACCCCGACATGGGCCGAGCCCCTTTCCGGCCCAACATGGACACCAAAGACATCAATCAGATCGTAGGCAACTACGACATCCAACTCGGCGGCTTCGACAAGCTCATGCCGCACCGCATCAAAGAGGTGCTGCTGGTGGCCGCGCCCTACGATTCTTTCCTGCTGGCCGACGACGACCGGCTCACCGAGCTCATGTTCAGCGAGTACATGGACAGCTCCCTGCGCTACGCCCCGCGGGTGACCCGGGTGTCCACCCCGGTGGAAGCCCTGCAGCGCATGGCCGCGGACCGCTTCGACCTCATCATCATCATCACCCAAGGCGGCGACTCGGACCTGGAGGGCTTCGTGCGCGCGGCCCGGACCGCGGCCCCGGCCCAGCCCATAGTCCTGCTCTGCTACAACATGGGCGACGTCATGCAGCTCAGCGACGAGGACCGCGCCGCCGTGGACGGCATCTTCCTCTGGCTGGGCGACCCCCGCATCTTCATGGCCATAATCAAGCTCTTCGAGGACCGCCAGAACCTGGAGCACGACATCAATCTGGCCGGGGTCCAGACCGTGATCCTGATCGAAGACTCCATCCGCTTCTATTCCTCGTACCTACCCATAATCTACGCCGAGCTCATGAAACAGACCCAGCTGGTGATGTCTGAAGGCATGAACATGTCCCAGAAGCTGCTGCGCCTGCGGGCCCGGCCCAAGATCCTGCTGGCCTCCACCTTCGAGGAGGCCTGGGACCTCTATACCCGCTATCGGGGCAACATCCTGGGCATCGTCACCGACATCCAATTCAACCGCCAAGGCCGCCTGGATCCCGAGGCCGGGCTGGTGTTTGCGGAGCAGGTCAAAGCCCAGGACCCGGACATGCCCGTTCTGGTGCAGTCCTCCAATGCCGAGATGGAGCCCCGGGCCCAAGCCGTGGGCGCCTCCTTCCTCAACAAGGCCTCCCCCACCCTGCACAAGCACCTGCAGGACTTCATACTCCAATATTTCGGGTTCGGGGACTTCGTGTTCCGCACCCAGGACGGCCAGGAGGTGGGCCGGGCCTCGGACCTGCATTCCATGCTGCGCCTATTGAGCGCCATCCCCGAGGAGTCCGTGGAGTTCCACGCCAGCCGCAACCATTTCTCCAAATGGCTCATGGCCCGCACCGAATTCGAGATGGCCTATCAGATCCGGCCCCGCCGCATATCCGAGTTCAAGACCATCGACTCCCTGCGCCAATACATCATCGAGACCATCCACCAGTTCGTGCACCGCACCCAGCTGGGCACCATAATCCAGTTCGAACGCCGGCTCTACGATGAAGACATCCCGTTCATGAAGATCGGCAACGGCTCCATCGGAGGCAAGGCCCGGGGCCTGGCCTTCCTGAACTTCCTGCTCAGCAAGAACATCCTCACCCAGCAGTTCCAGGACGTGCGCTTCAGCGTGCCCAACACCGTGGTCATCAGCACGGACATCTTCGATTTCTTCATGGAGCAGAACGGCCTGCACGCCTATGTGCGCGAGGACCACGAGAACGAGGAAATATTCGCGCGCTTCGCCGGGTCCCGCCTGCCCGAATACATCCGCCGCGACCTGGCCGCGGTGGTGGACAAGCTCCACGGCCCCTTGGCCGTGCGCTCCTCCTCTTTGCTCGAGGATTCGCGTTCCCAGCCCTTCGCCGGGGTCTACAAGACCTACATGCTGCCCAACGACGACCCCGACCCCATGGTGCGCCTGGGCCAGATCGAGCGGGCCATAAAGCTCGTATACGCCTCCACCTTCGCCCAGGAGGCCCGCTCTTACCTTAAGTTCGCCAGCGCCCTGCCCGACGAGGAGAAGATGGCGGTCATCATCCAGCGCCTGGCGGGCACGCCCCACGACGGGGGCCGGCGCACGTATCCGGATTTTTCCGGGGTAGTGCAGTCCTACAACTACTATCCCATGCCGCCCCTACAGGCGGAAGACGGCGTGGCCTACGTGGCCCTGGGCCTAGGCAAGGCCATCATGGACGGCTACCGCTCCCTGTACTTCTCCCCCCGCCACCCCCGCAACCTGCACCAGCTCTCCACGGTCCAGGACTTCCTGCACAACTCCCAGGTCGAATTCATGGCCGTGGATATGAGTTCGGCGCCCACGGATTTCGCCTACGACTCCTCGCCCAACATCATCCGCCTGGGCCTGGACGCGGCGGAGCGGGACGGCACCCTGGCCGCGGTCGGCTCCACCTATTCCCCGGACAACGACACCGTATACGACGGCATCTACCGGCCCGGCCGGCGCATGGTCACTTTCGCGCCCATCCTCAAGAACGACGTCATGCCTTTGGCCGAGATCCTGAGCTTCCTATCCGAGGTGGGCGTCAAGGCCCTAGGCTCCCATGTGGAGATCGAGTTCGCGGTCAACCTCAACCGGGGCGGCGATAAGCCGCCGGAATTCTGCCTGCTCCAGATCCGGCCCATGATCACCCACCGCCGCATCCAGAAGGTGAAGATCGCCGATACCGATCCCGGCCGCGTGCTCTGCGAAAGCCCCCTGGTGCTGGGCAACGGCCGGATATCCGACGTGCGCGACCTGGTCTACGTACGGCCCGAGGCTTTCGAGCCCGCCGCCACCAAGCTCATCGCGGCCCAGATCGAAGCCTTGAACCGCCGGCTGCGCGCCGAAGGCCGGGGCTGTCTGCTCATCGGCCCCGGGCGCTGGGGCTCGGCCGATCCCTGGCTGGGCATCCCGGTGAAATGGAGCCACATCTCCACCTCCCAGGCCATCATCGAGACCGGCCTGCCCTCCCTGCCCGTGGACCCCTCCTACGGCACGCACTTCTTCCACAATCTGGCCTCCTTGGGCATAGGCTACTTCATGGTGAGCGCGGCCAAGGGCCAAGGCCGCATGGATTGGGCTTGGCTGGACACCCAGCCCGCGCAGTACGAGACCCCATATCTGCGCCACATCCGGCTGGCGCGCCCCGTAGAGATACTCATCGACGGGACGGCCGGCCGCGGCGTGGTCCTAAAACCGGGGACATGACACTCATTTTTCCCCGCGCCGCGCAGGCGCGCGGGAAATGAGTGGCGTGTCCCCCGATTCTATATCTTGCCGGTCAGGGGCGTGGGCAGCACGAACATACGGGCGCCCGCGTCCTTATCCAGCACGAACAGGGCCTCGCCCGTGCCCACGCGTTCGATCTTCTGCAGCATGGTGTCGGCGCTGGACTCTTCCTCCACTTGTTCCTTCACGAACCATTCCAAAAACTGCTTAGTGGCGTGGTCGCGCAGCTTCAGGGACAGGTCTACGATGTCGTTGATGGAGGCCGTGACCACGCGCTCGTGTTTCAAGGTCTGCTGGAACACGTCCACCGGGGACTTGAAGGCCGCGGGCGGCGCGGTTATCGCGCCCATGGCCGGAGCCGCGCCCTGGTCGCATACGTAATTGAACAGGATCAGCGCGTGACAGCTCTCTTCCTGGGCCTGCACCCGCATCCATTTGGCCAATCCCGCCAGGGCCTTATTCTCGAAATACCCGGCCATGGACATATACAGATACGCGGAGTACAACTCCTTGGTTATCTGTCCGTTCAACGCTTCCGTCATCTTCTTATTAAGCATGTTTTCCTCCCATGCGCACATCGTCTAAACGCTTGGTTATGAACCGGCCGACCATATCCTGCTCGGCCAGATAGCTGAAGAATTCCACGGACTGGCGGCCTTCCTCATCCCGCGGGATCAGCAAGCGCGCCTTGCCGTCGGCATGAGCGAACCCGTCCAGATAGAGCCCCTCGCAGGCGCCCGGAGCCTTCTTGCCCCACCACCTGCGCCACGCGCCCAGGCTTTCGAAATCCCACCCCGTGAACAAGCGGTTGGCGCGGGCCATCTCTTCTTGCACGGCCCGCAAAGACTCGGGCTGGGCCAGGCCCAGAGCCGCGGCTAATCGGGCCAAGGATCTCCAATTCGGCGGCGGGCAAGAGGACCCGTCCGCCGTCCGTGTGGAAATCCGTCCGGACGGCGCCTG
>JBAZVY010000171.1:5365-5732 GCA_041660645.1 Elusimicrobiota bacterium
TTTCCAATACCGCAGGCAGGGCTTGCACCCTCCGATCCCAACTGGTAAGGCAGCCCTCATCTTCCAAGAACAAAGCCGCCGGAAACGCCACCTGGGCCGGATGCCGGGGCCCGGGCTTGACCCATTCCGCGGCCGCCACGAAAGCCCCGCCCCAATCCGTGCCGTCCAGGCCGTTGTCGCCCCAGGACAAGAGCGCGGAGAAAGCCCCGGATCCGGCGGACTGCATGATGGCCGGAGCGCTCAAGCCCGGGGCCGGCGGCACCGGCCGGCCCCAGATATTCTCCAAAGCCTTGCGCGCCGCCGCATCGCTAACGGAGCGATAGCCGGGCAGCCAGCGTCCGTCCATGCCTGGTCCAGGGCGCCTTGG
>JBAZVY010000172.1:0-5719 GCA_041660645.1 Elusimicrobiota bacterium
ATAAGAAGAGATGGGCAGATGGGACGTGGACATGAAGGGCGTGGTGCCCCGGACCACGTTATAGTAATGGTCCACCAGATTCACGGTCAAAGCCGAGGCTACGCCCGCGGTCAACGCGGGCGCGGGCCCGGCCTGCCGGCCGCCCGTGGTCGGGTCCGCGGTATAAGGCGACTTGCCCGGAGCCCCGCCCTGCCCCTCGGCCAATACCTGGAGTTTTTCCGGTTTGCCCCACCATACCGGCAGCGGCGGAGCGGACGGGGACAGGCCCGTGGAATAAGTGGAGGCGGATCCGGACAAGCCCGTGGTCTGGACTATGACGTTATGCGTGGACGCGGTCACGGGCGTGAAATAGAACTCGGTGGTTCCGTTGGCCAGATTGCGCGCCGCGGGCGGCGCATCATAAGGATCGCTGTAGAGTTCGGCGGCTATGCTCCAGTTGGGCGAAGTATTGGTATTGTAGTAGTCGTCTACGGCATAGACCGTGACCGTGGACACGCTGCCCGCTTCCACCGGCAAAGGCGGTCCGCTCTTTCCATAAGGCGCGCTCAAGTACTTGCCCTGCACCCGGATCTCGCCCGCGAACAAGGCCAGCAGATGCGTGGCGGTCTGGGCTATGACCGGCACCGGGGATGAAGGATTGGCCGCGCTGGGGCCGCCCTGCCCGTCGGCCTGCATCCGGCGCTCTCCGGCTATGGAAGCGGACACCAAAGTGCATTGCACCGTGGTCGAACCCACGAACACCACCGGATTGGCCGGGATGCAGTCCGGATTGTTGGGATCCGTGTCTGCCACCGTGACCGAGGCCGCGGAAGACACGACCAGGTTCCAGTAGTGGTCCACGACCTGGATCAGGAAAGGCACCTGGGTGCCGGCGCCGAAAGTGCGCGGCGAGCCCTCCCGGCCCTCGAAACCGGCCGGTCCCATCTTGCCGGGCGACGGGGTCTGGCCCAGGGGATAATCCGCCACCACCTGCAGCTTCTCCGCCGCGTTGGGAGTGACCGTGACCGTGATGCTTCCGAACTTGGACGGGTTATCCTTATCCCACACCTTGATAGTGCGCGAGCCCGCCTTGCGCAGCTTGATCGTAACGATCTTCAATCCGTTCTCCATGCCCGGGCCGCTGGTGAAGGCCTGTTCCCGCGGCAAGCCGTGGCTGTCGTCGGCGATATCGTCGTCATCCATGGTCTCGGGGCCGGACGGGGTAAGGCTGGCGTCCGCGGTGGATACCACTACCCCGACATAGCCGCGGGCCCGGGCGCCCGTTCCATTGAGTCCATCCTTGGCCTCCACGAACAAGGTCACCTCGTTGCCCGCGGTCATGGGATTGGCGGACACGCTCAAAGCGAAGCTCTGGGCGTCGGACGCGATCTGGAACTTAGGCCCGGCCGCGACCACGGTCTGGGTGCTGCCCGCGTTGTCCACGGAACGGGACCAGACCACGTACTGGTCGCCGTTGACCCAGCACTGGGCCGCCGGGCACTTGAGCCCGCCGTATTGCCAGTTGCCCAAGGCGTCGTCGAAAGTGGCATCCACCCAAGTCGGGGCCAGGCCCCAGGCCGCGCCGTCCCAATAGAATCCGGAATCGTCCTCGGCGCCCATGTTCACGGGCCCGGCCACCGCCATATACGGCTCCGTATCGCGGAACACGCGGATCTGGATGCGGCCTTGGTTCCAAGGCAAGCTGGGGTACACGCCGGAGCCCGTGCCCGTGATGCCCGGAGCCGTGAACCCGGGGTCGCTGGCGCTGCCGCCCACGGCCTGATAGTTGGGATAAGTCTGTCCGTTGCTGATATTGGTGACCGCGGAGATCGGCTCCACGTCGTCGAACAGCATGCGCGAGGAGCCGGCCGGGTTCTGCATGTTGCCTATGGCGTCCGTGGCCGAGGACTTGACCACGTAATGGCAGCCGTTCTTCCAGTTCAGATTGATGCTGGAATAAGTCCAGGAGGACTGGAACAGGTTCTGGGGCAGTATGGACAGCCAGACCTCGGACGCGGAAACGAAGCCTCCGCCGTCGAAATAACGGTTGTTCGGGCAGTCGGTCCCGTTCTCCGCGAATATGCTGATGGCCGCGGTGTTCACCGGGCTGGCCAAGTCCACGGAAGTCCCGGACAGTCCGGCCAAGGTGCGGTAAGCCTGGTCCGGTCCCGGGGCCGCGGGCCCGGACTTCGGCGGCTCGTTGTCGAACACGAAGGTCCGGGTGGTCACGGCCGTTTCCAGGTTGCCGGTGGTGTCCTCGGCTCGGGTGATGATGTAGAAAGTCTTGCCGTGCCCGTATAACGGAGCAACGGCCGCGTCATGCGTGGCCTGGCGCCAGGCATAGGTCAAAGACGCCGGATTAGTGAAGTCCGAACTGGCATAGGTCCACGGATTGAGCGTGGCCTTAGGTCCGTTGGAATTGGTTATGGTCACGAAGCCGGGATCCGCGGTCTGCCAGCGCGGGTCCTGGCCCGGGCACCAGTAATAGGTGGCGCCGCCGCTCAGATACCAGATCTTGGCGCGGACTTCCTTGATCGGAGAGGTCATATCCAAAGACGTGCCCGAGACCGCGGTCATGGAAGAGAAGGCCAGGCCGCTGACCGCGGGCGCGGTGGTCAAGGATACCGGCTTGGTCGCGTCGAAACTGAAAGTCGCGGAAGCCACGGTATAATTGCCGGCCTCATCCCTGACCCGGGTCTCCACGCGCAGTTCATGGTCCCGGTCCGGCCAGGCCACGGCCGAGGCATCATAAGTCCAAGTGAAGCTATTGCCGTTGGTGGACGACCCCACGGCCACGTTCCAGATATCCGGGAACCCGGCTTGCCCGGAATCGACCCAGCCCGTGCCCTGCAGCCAGTAGCGGTTGATCGGGATATCGTATATGCGCACTTCCGGGAACTTGACGTTGAACTTACCCGGCTCCACGTCCTCGGCCGTGCCGTATATCGAGGGCAAGGCCTTCTGCCGCGAGCCGTCTGCGGGCATCTGCACCAAGACCGCGGGCGCGGACACGTCGAAGTAGAAGCTGGCTCCGGCCAGAAGCACGGTCTGGGTGTTTCCGGCCACGTCGTAAGCCCGGGCCTCCACCGTGTACTTGCGGCCGTCGGTCAGGCCGCTGACGTCGTCGTTGGTGGCCGGCGGCAATTGCGTGTTCTTGGTCCAAGGCGAGCCCGCCGAAGGGTTCAGCCAGACCGCGCCCGCGCCCCAACCCGTGCCGTTCCAATAATCGTAACCTGGGGCGTCGCGCTGGATGCGGATCTCGGTCCCGGCCAAAGGCGAAGGATTGCTGTTGGGGTCTTCGGAAGTGCCGGAGACCGTGTTCAAGGCCGGAAGGAAGCTATGCCCGGCCGGCACATTCACCCGGGCTTGGGGCGGAGTCTGGTCGAAACGGATGATGACCTGATTAGATAAAGCCGAGGGCATGCCCGAGAAGCCGTAGGCCAAGGCCCACAAGTTATAGGTCTTATTATCCTGCAAAGGCACGGAAGCCAAGGTCCAGGTATAGTTGGGGGCGCTGCCGGACAGGGCCGCGCCCACCCAATTGGGATTGGGAGAATTGAAGGTCAAGGTCTGAGTGCTGTAATACAGCAGGGTATCCACATCTTGGAAGCACACCGAGGAGGAACGCACGCCCAGCTGGTTGTTGGCCGTGCCGGATAGCGTCATGAGGTTCTTGAAGTTTCCGGCCAAAGAGGGCAAGGATATGGGATAGGTTATTCCCACTCCGGGCACGTGCAGATCGATGGAGAAGGTGATGGAGGATACCACGGGCTGCATATTGCCTCCGGGCGAGGCATTATCGCGCGCGCGCACGCGCACCCGATACTTGAATTGATCCTGCAAGAGCGGCGCGTCGAAGGTCCAGATGCCGCCCGCAAAAGCCCCGCCGGTCAGGCCGCTTACGGGATAGAAGATCTCGGTGGCGGAAGTGAAGGTGCCGGGCGCCACTCCGTCCCAATACGCGCTGTTGGGAGACAGTTCCTGCAGGCTGACCTCGATCTGGGCCGCGCTCGCTATGCCGGAAAGATCGTCGGCCGCGGTTCCGGTGATGGCGGCCACGCTCTGTAGTATGGTTCCGGGGATGGGATAGGTCACGGTGGAACGCGCCGGGACCTTGTCCGCGATGAACGTGACCGAGTCCTGGGCCAAGGTGAAGATCGAATCCACGCCGTTGCTGGACGGACCTAGATTCGCGGGCACGGCGGTATCCCGGCCCCGGAACTGCACGATATAGGTCCGGCCGGTCACGAGCTGTCCGTCCAAGCTGACGTCTGAATACGACCACGCGTCGGGGGAACCGGAATTGGCATCGAACCAGCCCAAGTCGCCGTCGCTCTGGTTGAATTGACCGACGCCGGTGTCCCACCACTTGGACGTGTCGCGCTCCAATATGCGCACCTGCGCGCCGCCGTTGGACAGCGCGGCCAGCCCAGCCGAGGACACGGCCGGGTTGTCGAAGGCCGCTCCGGTCACGGGATTGATGCCGAGCTGATAAGCCGAAGGCGCGGCCCCCGCCAGGCCCGAGACCGTACCCGTAGGCTTGCTCTGATCGAAGAGCACGTCGATCTGAGTCACGGCCGCGTAGTCCTCCACGTTGCCGGCGTAATCCGTGGTCTTGGAGCGCAAGCGATAGTGCAGGCCCGAGGTCAAGCCCGGAGCCGGATAGGTCCAGGTGCCGGAAGCCATACCCACGAAATTGGCGGTCAAGAACTTCTCCGCGGCCGAGCTGAAGGCCCCGGCCTCGTAATAAGTGACCACCGGCCCGACCTTCTGGCCGATGGATACGCCCACGGACTGGATGGTAGATAGCATCCCGGCGGAGGAAGCCGTGCCCGTGATCTGGGACAGGGCGGATATGACTTGGCTGCCGTTGGGAGCGGTCACGCGGGAATCGGGCCGCACATCCGCATAAGTGAAGACGTTGGAGCTTTGGCCCACGGTGTATACGTTCTGGACCTTGCCCGCCCGGTCCGCGGCCTGGGCCAGTACCAGATAAGACTGGCCGTTGCTGAACGGATTGGGCCCAGCCATGAAGCTCCAGTTGGCCACGGTGCCGCCCGCGCCGAAGAAATTCGGGCAGCCCGGCGCAAAACCCGTGCCCGGCACATAACAATCGTTCGTGCCCAGATGCTGGATGGAGATGGTGACCGTGGACACGCCCGAAGGCGCGGAACCGGGATCGTCCGAGGTGCCGGAAATGGTGAAATTGGCGTTCTTGAAGCCGGCATGCGCCGGATCGCCGATATAAGCGGTGGGCCGGGCATTGTCATAGAGCAGACTGTAGGCGCGGGTGCGCTCATTGGGCGTGGGCAATGCATAGTCCCGGGTGCGCAGGGTGATCTGATAGGTCTTTCCGTTGGCAAAAGGTATGCCGGCCACGCTGCGGTACCAAGCGCCGGCCGGCGTGCCGAAGCCCGCGGAGGTGCTGACGAAAACCTCGGCGGCCCCGGTGAAGCTGCCGCCCACCGCGGTCAGCCAAGATCCGGCCGCGCCCGCGTTATCGGACATGGACAGCTCCACCGAGGCTACCCCGGCCGGAGAGTCTTCCGCCGTACCCACGAGTTGAGGAGTGTCATCGTTGAGATACGCCACCGCGGGCGTGTTCAAGGTCGCGGTGGGCACCCCGATCTCATAGGTGAAGCCCGCCGAGGACAAGGCCACCTGCATGTTGCCGGCCAGGTCCGTGGCCGAGGCCCGGGCCACGTAGAAATGGTCCCGGGTCCAGGGCTGGGCCGCGAAA